>VYAQ01000339.1 GCA_009844885.1 Gemmatimonadota bacterium | reverse complement strand
AGACTGCGGAGGGGGGGCGCGGTGGGAACGTGGCTGAGCGTGGTGGGTCCGCCGGCGTGCCGAGGATAACGTCGATCACGACGGACGAGGATCTCCCCGCGAACGACGAGTTCACGGTCACGGTCGTGTTCTCGGAGGCCGTGGACGGTTTCCGCGGCAACGACATCGAGGTCGATAATGGTGATGTGACTTCGAGTGTGAGAGAAATATCGGCCGATGAATACGAATTCGAAGTCACACCGGATGACGACTTTGACGGAGTCCTCACGGTCCGGATCAGGACCAACGCGGTGGAAAGTGTGAGCACGGACGACCCCAACGCCGCGGAAAGCGAAACCTTTGAGGTCGACACGATCGAGCCGACACTGGAAGATGCCACCGTCGACGGCGACGAACTCGTTCTGGAATACAGCGAGAACCTCGACGTGAATGAGGTTCCGAGACCGCAGCGCTTCAATGTCGAGGTGGATGGTACCACTCGATTCGTCAACGACATCACCATCAGACGCGACAGAGTGACCCTGACGCTTGAAAGCGCGGTTGACCGAGGCGACCGTGTCCGGATTGACTACGAGCATGGCTCGGGCGACCGCCTCCAGGACCTCGCGGGCAACGAGGCTCCGGAGGAGGACAACTTCCGGGTCACCAACAACACCCAGACCAGCACCCGTGTGCCCAGCGCCCCCCGTGACCTCACGGCCACCGCCGATGGGCAAACCGTCATCGAACTTGATTGGCGGGCCCCGTCCAGCTCGGGTACCGGCGGCGACATCACGGGTTATCGCATCGAGGTGTCGGACGATGGTGGGACCACATGGGAGATTGAGGAGAGCGACACAGGGAACGACGACACGGAATACCGGCACACCCGCCTCCGGAAGGGCGAGACCTGGCACTACCGCGTATCAGCGTGGAACGACGAGGGCAGGGGACCGGTATCCGACACGGCCTCCGCGACCACGGACTCAGACGTGCCCGGTGCGCCCACGGGATTGACGGCGACGGCAAACGGCCAAGACCGAATCGACCTCTCCTGGACGGCGCCGACCAACGAGGGCACCGGCATCATAGGTTACCAGATCGAGGCCCGGGAAGGCACGAGTGGCTCCTGGACCGACCTCGTCGCCAACACGAATTCGACGGGGACCACCTATTCGCACCGCAACCTGGACCCTGGCAGCACGTGGTACTATCGCGTGGCTGCGCTCAGCTCCGAGGGTGACGGCCCGCCGTCCAACGTGGCCAACGCCACCACCGACATCGGCAGGCCCAGCGCCCCACTGGCCCTCTCGGCGACTGCCGACGGCCGGACGCGCATCAACCTGGCGTGGTCGGCCCCTAGCGACGATGGTGGCGCGCCGATCACGCAGTACCGGATCGAGGTTTCGCGGACGGGCACGTCCGGTTGGCTCCTGGTGACTCGGACCACGTCGAGGTCCTACACGCACACGGGCCTCAACCCGGGCAGCCGGCGCTTCTACCGGGTTGCGGCGATCAACTCCGAGGGTCAAGGCCCATTCTCCAGAGTCGCGTCCGCCGTCACCCAGGCCACGGTGCCGAGCGCGCCGAGCAATCTGGTAGCCACGGCGCACGGCCAGAACCAGATCAACCTCTCATGGCGAACGCCCATTTCCGATGGCGGGGCGACGATCAGCGGGTACCGGATCGAGGTTTCCTCGGACGGTGGGAACAACTGGACGACCCGCGTGGGCAACACGGGCAACACGATTACCAGGTACGAGCATAAGGGACTGAATCCGGCCAGCACCCGGCACTACCGGGTCTATGCGATCAACTCGGCGGGCACGGGTCCGGCGTCGAACGTGGCCAACGCCACCACCGACGCCACCGTGCCGGGCGCACCTACGGGTCTCACCGCCACGGCCAACGGCCAATCCCGAATCGACCTCGCCTGGAAGGCGCCCACCAACGACGGAGGCGCCGAGATCACCGGCTACCGGATCGAGTCGTCGAGCAACAAGACGAGCTGGAAGACGCTGCGCAGCAACCACCAGGGGACCACGTTCTCCAATGTCGGCCTGGCGCCCGCCACCACTCGCCACTACCGCGTCTCCGCGGTCAACGTCGCCGGCACCGGTCCGGCTTCGAACATCGCGACCGCCACGACGGACGCCACGGTCCCGGGTCCGCCCACCGCGCTGTCCGCCACCGCTGACGGCACGTCGAAGATCGACCTGTCCTGGACGGCCCCGAGCTACGACGGGGGTGCGGCGCTGACGGGGTATCGGATCGAATCCGCGCCGAACGGCAACGGGCCGTGGACCAATCTCGTGGCCAACACCGGCTCCACCGCGACCACGCATTCCGACACCGGCCTGGATCCCGCGACCACCCGCTACTACCGGGTGTTCGCGATCAACTCGGTGGGCAGCGGCAGATCTTCCGGCGTCGTCCGGGCCACCACCGACGCCACCGTACCCAACGCGCCCACCGGCCTGAACGCGGCCGACGTCAGTCCGACTCAGATCGACCTGACCTGGACCGCCCCCGCGTACGACGGCGGTGCTCCCATCACCAGCTACAGGGTCGAGATTTCGGCGGACGGCGGCTCCACCTGGGGTGTCCTGGTGCCCTCCACCGCCTCGACGGGCACCTCGTACTCCCACATCGGACTCGAGCCGGGCAGCACGCGGCACTACCGGGTCTCGGCGACCAACATTGCCGGCACGGGCCTGCCCTCCAATGTCGCCAGCGCCAGCACGGACGATCCCGTGCAGCGGGCCGGGCGCGTCAACGCGGAGGTGTTGCCGCATGCCGTCGCGGCTCTGACCGCGAGCACCGTCTCGGCGATCAGCGGACGGATCGAGGCGGTGGCCGCGGGTGTGCCGTATGGCCGCCAGGCGACCATGGGCCTCCTCTCGTCCGGGCTGGGCGGGGTCGACGGAGCCGGGTTCGGGCCGGGCCGCGGCCGCGACCGGGGCATGGGCCAGCTGTTCGACGGGGCCTCCTTCCTCCTGCCCCTCGGCGGAAGCGGAATGCAGCAGGCCGCGGCGGGCGGGATCCCGAACATCGCGGCATGGGGCAGCGGCGAGTATCAGAACCTGTCGCGCAGCCGCACAGGATCGGTCGATTGGGACGGGAACATGCTGAACATGCACGTGGGCACCGACGTGCAGCTGCGCTGGGATCTCCTTGTCGGGGTCGCGGCGAGCCGGTCGGCGGGCGAGTTCGACTTCACGGACGAAACGGGGGCCAGCGAGGTCGACGGCACCTACATGAGCGAGATGACCACGGTGAACCCCTACGCCGCGTGGTTCCTCGGCCGTGGCGGCGTGGTGGCGTGGGCGACCGGCGGCTTCGGCTGGGGCGACGTCGAGATCGAAGACGAACGCCAGGCCCTGCGCCGGAGCAACACCACCATGCTGAGCGGTGCGGTGGGCGCCAGCGGGATCCTCGTGTCGACGGGCTCCGCCAAGCTGCGCGTCCGGGCGGAGGGCTGGATGACGCAGGCCGAGGTGGAAGGAAGCGCGGAGGTGGAGGCGATGTCCCTCGAGGTGCGGCGCGGACGCCTGGCCCTGGAGTGGCAGCAGGGGTATCGGCTGTTCGGGGGACACGAAGTTTCGGCTCTCGTGGAAGGCGGACTCCGGTACGACGACGGCGACGGGGGCAATGGTGAAGGTGCCGAGGTGGGGGGTGGGCTTCGCTACGCGAGCCCAAGGTCGAGGCTGATCGTCGAGGGACGTGGACGGGTCCTGGCAACCGGACACTTCGGGTACGAGGAATGGGGTGTCAGCGGCATGATCCAGTTCGACATGCATCGTCGCGGTGAAGGCCTGTCCATGCGCCTGGCTCCGGCCTGGGGCGAGGCGTCGAGCGGCGTGCAGCAGCTGTGGGACCGCGGGGTCACCGACCGAATGGGCACCGGCCTGACGCCTGCCCGAGCGCGGCTCGACGCGGAAGTCGAATACGGGCTCGCGGACTTCGGCGGCACACCCTACGGACGACTCTACATGCTGGACGGCGGCGACCGGGCCTTCGGAACCGGCGTGCGCTACGAAATCAGCCGCGTGATGAACATGCGCCTCGAGGCGACCCGGCGGGAAAGCGTCCTCAACGGGGCGCGGCACGGCCTCACGCTGAGGGGCCGGCTCAAGTTCTAGACCGGATTCGCTCGGCGGGGGGGCCCCGGGCGGGGTTTTGGCCGGGGGCGGCCCCCCGCCCCCGGGGGACCCCCCCCCACACGGGGTGAGCCCCCGGGGCGCCC
>VYAQ01000265.1 GCA_009844885.1 Gemmatimonadota bacterium | reverse complement strand
CCGCCACCCCCTCCGCCAATCTCCACCTCGCCCTGCTCGGCTACGAGGAAACGCGCGCACCGACCGTCCCGCTCGCGGCCGCAGCCACCGCCGCGTCCCTGCTCACGGTCCTCATCCTCTTCCTCCTCCCGCTGTCGGCGCGCCCGCCCCTGCTGCGCCGCACCGTCACCGCGTGGGCGTTTCTCGCTCCGGCCGCCCTCCTGCTCGCCATCTTCACCTTCGGCCCCCTGCTCTTCTCGCTGTGGATCTCCTTGCACGAATGGCACCTCGTCGATCCCGTCCATCCCTTCGTGGGTCTTGACAAGTATCGTGATATTCTATTAGATGGCGATTGGTGGGCGGCGCTTCGCAACACCGCGATCTTCACGCTGCACGTGCCCCTGGCGATGGCCGCCGCGCTGGCGCTCGCCCTGCTCACTCGCGGTTCGCGTCGCACGGTGCATCTGGCCCGCCTGGCCCTGTTCCTGCCCGGCATCACCAGCGTGGTCGCGATCGCGGTGGTGTGGAAGTGGCTGCTGAACGACGGATACGGTCCCGTCAACCGGCTGCTGGGATCCGTCGGGGTGGCCCCGGTGAGCTGGCTCACCTCGCCGGAGGTGGCGCTCGTCACCCTCATGGCGATCAGCGTATGGATGATCGTCGGCTACCAGATGGTCGTCTTCCAGGCGGGGCTGGCGGCGATCCCGCGGGACTGGTACGACGCGGCGCGCGTGGATGGTGCCGGCGCACTGCAGCGCTTCCGCCACATCACGCTGCCCGGCCTTCGCCACACGCTGTTCTTCGTGCTGGTCACCTCGGTGATCGGTTCATTCCAGGTCTTCGGGCTCGTCTACGTGATGACCGAGGGCGGCCCCCTGGGCGCCACGGACGTGGCCGTTTACCACATCTACCGCGAGGCCTGGGAGTTCCTCCGCTTCGGCAACGCGGCCGCGATGAGCTGGATCCTCTTCGCCGTGGTATTCGTCGCGACCTGGTTGCATTTCCGGCTGCTGGAGAGGAGGACACTCCATGCGTGAGAGCATACGGGCCATGCGCAAGAGGATACGGTCCATGCGTGAGGGATCGCGGGCCATGGGCAACGGATCGAAGGCCGCGCACACGCTCCCGGCGCTCCGCACCGCCGTCCTCCTGGGCACCTGCCTGGTCATGGCCGCGCCATTCCTGTGGATGGCCGTTACCTCGCTGATGGGGCAACTCGAAGTCTTCTCAAGCCGGGGCATCCTGCCGGCCGCACCGCTCTGGTCGAATTACCCCGAGGCGCTCACCGCCCAGCCCTTCGGCCGCTACTTCCTGAACTCGCTGGTCTTTTCCGTGGCCGTTGTGGCCGGGCAGATCGCGACCGCCACCACCGCCGGGTACGCCTTCGCCCGCATCGACTTTCCCGGGCGGCAAAAGGTGTTCATGCTCTTCCTGGCCACCATGATGGTGCCCGTCGTCATCGTCCTCATCCCCCGCTTCCTTCTGATCGATGCCCTCGGCTGGATCGACACCTACCAGGGCCTGATCTCCACCGAACTCGTCTCCGTGTGGGGCATCTTCCTGATGCGCCAGTACTTCCGGACGCTGCCGCGCGAGCTGGAGGACGCTGCGAGGGTGGACGGCGCCGGCCCGTTCCGGGTATTCCTCAGCGTTGCGCTGCCGCTGGCGAAGCCCGCCGTGGCCACCCTGGCGCTCTTCGCCTTCATCGACGCGTGGAAGAACCTGCTGTGGCCGCTCCTGGCAACGCGGTCCATGGAGATGCGCGTCGTCGAGGTGGGGATCGCCGCGTTCCACTCGACCTACGAGATCAACTGGCCCTATCAGATGGCGGCGGGCGTGGTGGCGGTGCTGCCGATCGCGCTGCTCTTTCTGTTCACGCAGCGGTATTTCGTACGCGGGATACAGCTCGAGGGAATCCGCTGATAGTATGTTCCGACCCCGCTCGGCACCGCTCCGAGGCGCGGTGTCGAGGGTGGTTCCCGGCAAATTGACAAACTAGTCTGACTGGTTAGATTGGATCGAACATGAACGCTGTGTTTTCAACCTACGAAGCAAAACGAGGTTCTCCGAAGTGATGCGGCTGGTGCGGGAGGGGGGAACGGTAACCGTCACCTACCGAGGCGACCCGGTAGCGGAAATCCGTCCGTTCGAACGCGGGGCCATGAGCGTCGAGGAACACTTCGCCGAGCTTGAGAAACGGGGGATTCTTGTGCCAGCGAAGCATCCGAGCCTGCCGATCCGTGTGGGCGCTGCGAGGCCGGGCGCGCTCGAGCGCTTCTTCGCGGAGCGCGGCGAATGAGCGTTGCCTACGTGGACACCTCGGTCATGGTCGCCATCGCGTTCGGAGAGGACGGCGCGGATGCCCTCGCAGACCGGCTCAACGGATTCTCCCGCGTGATCTCGTCGAATCTGCTCGAGGCCGAGTTGCGCGCCGCGTGTTCGCACGAGGGCTGCCAGGTGCCTACGGACCTGCTCGACCGGATCGGGTGGATTCTGACCAACCGTCCCCTTTCCGACGAGATCAAGACGGCGCTGGGCGCAGGCTATCTGCGCGGCGCAGATCTCTGGCATGTGGCGACCGCGCTGTACGCGGCGCCCGATCCAGGCGCGATTTCGTTCATCACACTCAACGACAGCCAGGCCCGGGTGGCCGCGGCGCTCAACTTCAAGGGCTGAAGTGGACGAGCGATGCTGGGGGTTATTGCGGGGACTTCGACCCTGGACGCCGCGCCACCCCGGGCCCACCGCGATCGCGACGACCGTCGCCACGGTCCCGCCGGCCCTCCGGGTCCCGGCTAGCCGCGACCCAACCAAAGGGAGCCAACAAGAAAAGGGCCCGTGATCGGTAAGGGGCCGTCATTCCTGTCGCCGCCCACCCTCTCTCCTTTGGCGACGACGGTCCCCCCGATCCGGGCCCCTGGCTCCGATTCCAGCGCAGAAACACGCTCCCGGGAACGCAACCCTGTGGCGATCCCCACCATCCCACCGTACGTTGACATACGTGTGGATCGGATGGGTGGATGGGTCACTCGGCGTCCGACTTCCCACACAAAACCGCCGGGCGCCGCTTCCTCGCCGCAAGGAGGAGGCTATGGAACGCCTGCGCGAGTTCGTTTTCACTCTCGTTTCCCTCGCTCTCGCGGCCGCACCGGCTCTGGCCCAGACGGGCACCGTGACCGGCTCGGTTCAGGACGAAGGGGGTCAACCCCTTGCCGGAGCCCAGGTCACCGTCGAGGGAACGACGATCGGCGTCGTGTCCAACGAATCCGGCCGCTATCTCCTCAACAACGTGCCGGCGGGCGACCACGACATCACCGTGGTGCTGCTGGGATATGCCACGGCGACCCAGTCGGTGACGGTCGAGGCCGGCGGGACCGCGGTGCGCGACTTCGTCCTGGGTCTCGTCGCCCTGTCGATGGACGAGATCGTGGTCACCGCCACCGGTGAGCAGCGCCGCCGGGAGATCGGGAACGCGGTGGCCAAGATCGAAACCTCCATACTCACCGAGGTAGCCCCGGTGACCAGCTTCCAGGAGCTGCTGCAGGGCCGCGCCTCCGGGGTTTCGGTCATCCCGTCCGACGGCACGGTCGGCACCGGTGCCAGAATCCGGATCCGCGGCATCTCCAGCGCGACGCTGTCTCCCGACCCGCTCGTCTACGTTGACGGAATCCGGGTCAACTCCGGCTCACCGGCGCTCGGCGGGGATCAGTACATCGGTGGCGGCGAACCGTCGTTCTTCAACGATCTGAACCCGGAGGAAATCGAGAGCGTCGAGATCGTAAAGGGGCCCTCGGCGGCAACACTGTACGGGACGCAGGCCGCCAACGGTGTGATCTGGATCACGACGAAGCGCGGCACCGAGGGACCGCCGCGCTGGAACATCTGGGTCGAACAGGGGCTGAGCCAGGACCAGGCGGAGTACCCCGGGATCTACTACTCCGAGGGGCGTGCCCCCAATGGAGCCACGAGGCCCTGCCTGCCCATGCAGCAGGCCATGGGACAGTGCACGATCCAGCAGTTGCATGAGCGTAACCTGCTCACCGAGCCCGAATACTCGCCCATCAAGAACGGTCACCGGCAACAGTACGGCGCGCAGGTGAGCGGTGGGAACACGGTCCGGTACTTCGTATCCGCCGAGTTCGAGAACGAGACCAGCGTCGTCCAGATGCCCGAGGTCAGCCGCGAGTTCCTCTACGATGAACGTGGCACCACGGTGATCCCCGACAGGCAGCTCCAGCCGAACGTACTGACCAAGTTCAACCTTCGGACCAATCTGACGGCCGATGTGCGCGACAACATGGACCTGAACGTGTCCGTAGGGCTGGTCAAGAGCGACGTCTACCTGCCGCAGACGGGCGACAACCTGGAGGGCATCTACGGGACTGCGATCTTCGGCACCGCCAACCCGAACGCGGCAAGCCCCTTCGGCTTCGCGCCCCCGGATCAGAACTTCGCGCACATCGTGTGGCGCGAGACGGACCGCTTCATCAACAGCGCACGACTCAACTGGAGGCCTACCGACTACATCACGTCGCACGCCACCGTGGGGATGGACTACACGGGGTATAGCGACGAGTCGTTCAACGCGCCGGGCCAGGGCTGCGCGATCTGTGGCCAGCAGCGCCAGGGTATCCGCGCGATCGACTCCTTCACCCAGTACAAGTACTCGGTCGACCTCGGCAGCAGCGCGAACTTCGACATCACCGACCGGATCAGCTCCCGTACCTCTGTCGGGGCCCAGTACAACGAGGACCTTCTCGAGGGAACCCTCAACTCGGCGGCCGTCTTCCCGCCGGGCGGACAGTCCATCGACGCCGGGGCTACCAAGAACTCCGGCGAGATCACGGTCGAGACGAAGACCGTGGGCTCGTATATCGAACAGCAGTTGGGATGGAACGACCGGCTCTACGTGATCGGCGCCATGCGCGTCGACCAGAACAGCGCGTTCGGCGAAGGCTTCGAGGCGGCCTGGTACCCCAAGGCCTCCGTGTCCTTCATCACGATCGACGACCCGGGCGCCTCCTGGATCAGTTCCCTCCGCTTGCGCGGCGCCTTCGGCCAGTCGGGCCTGCAGCCCGACGCGAATGCCGCGCTCAGGTACCTGCTGCCCGTGACCAGCTCGATTCTCGTCGGTGATCAGACGACCTCCCAGCCTTCGGTGACCATCGGCGGCCTCGGCAACATCGAACTTCGCCCCGAGCGCTCCACCGAATACGAGTTGGGGTTCGACGTCACCGGACTCGACAACCGCGTCGACATCCAGTTCACCTACTACAACAAGAGCACCACCGATGCGCTGGTGAACCGCGAACTGCCGGGGTCGCTGGGCGCGACACAGACCCGCGTCGAAAACCTGGGCGAGGTGATGAACCAGGGGTTCGAGGTCAGCCTCGACGCCCGCATCATCGAGAATGAGGACCTGAACTGGACCGTCGGCATCACCGGCGCGAAGAACTCGAACGAGCTGATCGAACTCGGCGAAGGTGTGACGCCGCTTCAGGGCTTCGGCTACAAGCAGGCCGTCGGCTTCCCGCTCTACGGACTGTGGTGGCCGAGGCTGGAGTCGTGGGAAGACGCGAACGGGGACGGCATCATCGTCCCGAGCGAGGTCGTGGTGTCGGACACCGCCGTGTTCAATGGTAGCACGATCCCGACGCAGAACCTCCAGCTCGCCACCAGCCTGTCGCTCTGGAACGATCGCCTCGAAATCGGTGGCCTCGCCGACTATCAGGGTGGATACGTCTCCCACAACGTGAACACCCTCTTCCAGTGCGCATTCGTACAGAATTGCCGCGATCTCAACGACCCCAACGCCCCGCTGGAAGCGCAAGCCAAGGCGGTTGCCGGTTCTCGGGCCTTCGGTGCCTACGCCGAGGACGCCTCGTTCGTCAAGATCCGCGAGGCGCACATCCGCCTCAACACGCCACGCGCGTGGGCGGAGCGAATCGGTGCCAGGACGGCAGCGATCATCCTCACCGGACGCAATCTGTACACCTTCACCAACTTCACCAGCTGGGACCCCGAGGTGAACACCTCCGGCGCAAGCACGGACGGACCCAACTACAACTTCGTGCAGGCGGGCCAGCTAAGAACGTTCATGCTCCGAGTCAACCTCGGTTACTGACCCATGGCAGCCACGACTCCAGAGAGGACAACGGACATGAACAGGATTGGAAGACAACGACACGAAAAAGGCCGACTGATCGCGACGCTCGCTCTGATCGCGACAATACCGGCCTGCGACACCCTTCTCGACGTACAGGACCCGGACATCATCGAGCCCGACCAGCTCCGGACGCTGCAAGGTGCCTCGGCGCTGTACAACGGAGCCATCGGCGAGTTCGCCCTCGCGAAGGACGGCGCCGCCGGCGGTCCCGGGTCGGCCCTCGGCCTCGTGCAGGCCATGGGATGGTTCAGCGACGAGTTTTCATTCGGTGGAACACCGCCGCTGATCCGGGCCATGGACCTGCGGGAGATGGACCCCCAGAACGCGTCATGGGACCAGATGTACCAGAACCTGCATGTGGCGCGGGTCTCCGCCGAGGACGCGGCGTCCCTGTTGCAGGAGGTGTCCAGCGGCGCCGATCCGCGCATCGGCGAGCTGTACGCCGTCTCGGCGGCCGTACACATCCTCATGGGCGAGGCCTACTGCGGCGCGGTGCCCTTCAGCAGAACCGAGCCCGAGATCGAGTACGGCACGCCGCTGAGCACCGACCAGGTCATGGACCGCGCGATCGAACGGCTGAACATGGCCGACCAGGCGGCGGGCGGCAGCGCCGGAATCGCCAACTTCGCACGCGTCCTGAGAGGCAGAGCGCTGCTCAACCAGGGCAACTACGCGGCCGCAGCCGCAGCCGTGGCAAACGTACCCACGGACTTCCTGTACGAGACCGTCCACTCCACGAACTCTTCCCGCGAAGAGAACTTCATGTACGTGGACAACTGGGAGCTCGACCGGTACTCGGTGTCGAACAACGAGGGCGGCAACGGCCTGAACTTCGCGACCGCGGGCGATCCGCGGGTGCCGACCGAGTACGTCGGCGTGTCACGGTTCGATTCGGAGACCCCGATGTATCGTTACCTCAAGCTCACGAGCCGCGCCGCACCGGTGGAAACCGCCAGCGGGAACGAGGCGCGGATGATCGAGGCCGAGGCTCAGTTGAACGCCGGAGATTTTGCAGGATGGATCGCTACGATCAACGCGGCCCGCGGTACCGTCGGGATGGACCCGGTGCCCGATCCGGGCAGTCAGGATGCACGGGTGGACCTGATGTTCCGCGAGCGGGCGTTCTGGCTGTTCAACACCGGCCACCGTCTGGGCGACCTGAGGCGCCTCGTGCGGCAATACGGCCGCGCGGCAAACTCGGTGTACCCGTGGGGGCCCTACCACAAGGACAACCTGCAGCGCGGCACGGACCTGTCCCTGGTGATTCCGGGCAACGAGGCGAACAACCCGAACTACAGCCTGGGGGACTGCCGAGACGGCGAAGCCTAGGGACCCATGGTTGCTGCGGGAGCGACCCATCGGGCCTGACGGATCTCAGACATCGGGCTGGGTGAGACAGTCCGGGCAGTGGCCGAGGAGCTGCACCATCGCACCGCGGATCGACTCGGCCCACCGCCCTTCGATCGACAACGCCGCAGTGACTTCCTCCTTCAGACAGGCCACCCGGCCGCAGTCCTCGCACAGGAAGTGCGGGTGCCGATGGCCGTCTTCGTGGTCTCCCGCCAGCGCGTATCGATCGATACCGTCCATCCGACTTACCACGGGGGCGAGGCCGGCCTCACGCAACTTGACCAGGTTGCGATAGATCGTCGCCTGATCCCAGTCCGCGTCGCCGAGCAGGTCAAGCACCTGCGTGAAGGATACCGGACTCTGGGCGTCCGCCAGGATGCCGAGCACCGCAACGCGCGGCGCAGTTACGCGCAGACCGCGCGCGCGCAGCTTACGACGGGCCTCGTCCTTCGTAATTCGCATGGACCTTCCCCTTGCGCGGCAGAACTGACGTTCGAAAACGCTAGGGACAAGCACTTGCACATGCAAGCCACTTGCGTATTTTCCTACTCGCAAGCCGCTTGCAGAAGCGGGCACGCACGCCCAAGTCGTGCGGCACCATCCGCCCTGCGGCACCCCGCACCTGTGAAGTGCCGCAAAAAGGAAGGCCGATGAGCAGCGAACCAAACACCGTTACCCGTGACGAGCGTCTTCCCGTCACGGTGTTGTCCGGCTTCCTCGGAGCCGGGAAGACCACCCTCCTCAATGAGGTTCTGAACAATCGGGAGGGACGCCGGGTCGCGGTCATCGTGAACGACATGAGCGAGGTCAACATCGACGCGGCCCTCGTGGAGCGCGGCGGTGCCCAGCTCTCGCGGACCGAGGAGACGCTCGTCGAAATGACGAACGGCTGCATCTGCTGCACGCTACGCGAGGACCTGCTCGCCGAAGTCTCCCGGTTGGCCCGGGAGAGGCGTTTCGACTACCTGCTGATCGAGTCCACGGGGATTTCGGAACCCATCCCGGTCGCCCAGACCTTCACCTTCGAGGACGAGTACGGTGTGAGCCTCGGCGACATCTCGCGTCTCGACACGATGGTAACCGTCGTAGACGCCGCGAGTTTCCTGAAGGACTACAACGCCGCCGAGGCGCTGCAGGACCGCGGTGAGTCGTTGGGGGAGGAGGACGAGCGGACGGTCACCGACCTGCTGATCGATCAGGTCGAGTTCGCGGACATCATCGTGCTCAACAAGCTCGATCTCGTCACCGACGAACATGCGCGTGAGGTCGAGGCCATTCTGCGCACGCTCAACCCCGGCGCGGAGATTCACCCGGCGACACATGGGCGGGTGCCGCTCGAGCGCGTGCTCGACACGGGCTTGTTCGATTACGAGAAGGCGGAAAGCTCCGCTGGATGGATCCGCGAGCTCGATGGAGACCACACGCCCGAGACGGAGGAGTACGGGATCTCGAGCTTCACCTATCGGACTTCGGCACCGTTCGATGCGGAGAAGCTCTGGGCGTTTCTGAACGACGACGAGAACTGGCGCGGCGTGCTGCGGTCGAAGGGCTTCTTCTGGGTCGCCGCCGATCACAGGGTTGCATACGAGTGGACGCAGGCCGGGGGCGTGAGCTCCGTCAACGCCATGGGCATGTGGTGGGCCGCGATGCCGAGGGAGTACTGGGAGCACCCGAACGGAGAGCGACCGGACCAGCAGGCGAGTTGGCACCCCCGGTACGGCGATCGTCACCAGGCACTCGTCTTCATCGGTCAGCAGATGGACGAGGCCACAGTACGCGCGCGACTCGACGCGTGCCTGCTCGACGAGGCCCTTGCCGCCGCCGACAGCCGACTCTGGGCCGGACGTCCGAACCCCTTCCCCGAGATCCGGATGGTCGAGTAGGTGGCCCGATGAACAGTCAGGCTCCGGACGACCTGTTTGATGTGGTCATCGTCGGTGCGGGGGCCGCCGGTGTGGGCGTGTCGGTCGCGCTCGGGCACGCGGGGATCGAGAACTTCGTCGTGCTCGAACGCCACTCGGTGGGCGCCTCGTTCGCCCGGTGGCCGGCCGAGACCCGCTTCATCACACCTTCGTTCCCGACGAATTCGGTCGGTATGCTCGACCTGAACTCTGTCGTGATCGGGACCTCCGCCGCCGTGACGCTGGGGGTCGAACACCCCACGGGGCGTGAGTATGCGGCTTTCCTCAAGGCGATCGCCAGGCACTTCGAGTTGCCGATCCAGGAGGGCGTCGACGTCCTCTGGATCGACCGGCGCGGCGAAGAGTTCGTGGTCGAGACGACGGCGGGACATGTGCGGGCCCGGCACGTCATCTGGGCCGCAGGCGACTTTCAGTACCCGCGCTTGCACGACTTCGAGGGCAGCGAGCTGTGCCTGCACACGGCGCTGCTTCCCAGCTACGCCGAGCTGGACGGGGACGATTTCATCGTCGTCGGCGGCTGCGAGAGCGGCGTGGACGTCGCCAGCCACCTGGCCGAGCGAGGCAAACGGGTGCGCCTATTCGACCGGGGGCGTCCCTGGGCGTCCGAGAGCTCCGATCCCAGCGTCGCGCTTTCCACGTTCTCGCTCGAGCGCACACGACGCCCCTCGTACGCGGAGCACGTGGAGCTCTTTCCCGACACCACAGTCACCACTGTGGCTACCGCCTACGCCGGATTCGAGGTCGCCACGGACGACGGACCGGTCTTTCACACGCCGGTGCCGCCCCTCCTCGCTGGCGGGTTTGCGGGAAGCCATCCGCTCGTGATGGACCACTTCGAGTCACGAGAAGACGGCTTCCCGCTCCTCAACAGGCACGACGAATCGACGATCGTCCCGGGCATCTACCTGTGCGGGGCGGCCGTGCGGCACGACAAGCACATATTCTGCTTCATCTACAAGTACCGGCAACGGTTCGCGGTCGTCGCGAAGGCGATCGCGACCTCGCTGGGCCTGCCCGCCGAGGGGCTTGAGATGTACAGGATGTGGGGCATGTACCTCGACGATCTGTCCTGCTGCGGACAGGAGTGCGTATGCTGATCGACCATGCCGACGCCCAGGCGCCCGCGGCTCCGAAGCGCAGGCGAATGAAGCGGGCGTTGCGTGTCGAGCGGGTCGGCCAGACGGCCGCCAGCCTATGCTGGATCGCCAGCGTGCTCGTGTCCGGGATCACCTCACCCGGGGACTGGCTGCAGCTTTGTGCCGCGTCCGCCTGGCTGCTCGCGAACACCGTCGCGATCGCGACGGCCGCTACTGACTGAGTCGTCCCCCTCCTGCCGAGCCTATAGGACAGTCTGGTGGGTGAGCAGTGAGGTGGTCACGGGGTTGTGGACTCCTCCCTTGTCCCCCCAAGAGGGGATGTACGACCGGGTTGGTCCATGACAACCTGCCTGGATCGTTGCCTCGACCCACGAGGGAACGACGCAGCCACAACGAACCCTGGAGGGAGCATGACCATGACGCGCTGCCAGACGACCATCCTTGTGCTGACAGCAGCTACAGTCGCTGCGACAAGCCCCGCTGCCGCAGTGGCGCAAAACAGCCTCACGGTGGCGGGCGGCCTGAACCTGGCGTCGGTGACGATGGAAGCCGAAGGCTTGAAGTCGGCCACGCGGCTGGCGATCGGGGCCAGCCTCGCAATCCCGATGTCCGACAGGTTTGGACTTCACCTGGGCGGAGCCTACTCCCAGAAGGGCTTCGCCTTCGATGCCTTTGGCGCAAAAGCCACCACTGCGATCGACTATCTCGAACTCACGGCGCTGGGGGGCATGCCGTTCGCACTCGGTGAGCGGGCGTCCGTGCATCTGGTTGCCGGCCCTGCTCTCGCATTCAAGGTGTCGTGCGGGGTGTCGGCCAGCTTCATGGGCGAGGAGGCCAGCCAGGACTGCGGCGATGACGGCCCGAAATCCATGGATCTGGGGCTGGCCGGAGGGGCCCGCCTGGAGATCGGGCTATCCGAGAGGATCGGGCTGTCCGTCGGTGCACTCTACAACCTCGGGCTCACCAACATGGACGGCAGCGGTGACGAGGTGAGCATCAAGAGCCGGGTCCTGGCCGTGCAGGCGGGCATCGTCTACTCGATCGGCTGAGCCGGTCTGCCGGAGCGAGGCGCGGCATCCAGCGGCGCAGCACGGGTCCGTCGACTCCAACGCCGGGCCCGTGCCCGCTATCGCACGAACACGGCCTTCGGGATGAACCCCGAAACCACCTGAGTCAGGTCCACCACTTCGCTGATGCGGAAGTCCACCGCGATGCTCGCCAGCGACAGCGCCCTGGCCGGGGTGAGCCCCTTCTCCTCCACGAGGAAGCTCACGACCTCCCAGACGGCGTGGCGGGCCGCGCGGTCCAGGTCCAGGTCGATCCCCATCAGGATGTAGTGGTCGCCATTCTCGGCTCTGGGGCCCGTGATGCTGCGGTCCTTGTGCACCGTGAGCCGGAACGTGCCGGTCAGAGACTGTTCGATGGCCGTCCCGCTGACTTCACCGTCGCCCTGAGCCCCATGCCCATCTCCGACATAAAAGAGGGCTCCGGGCTGGAACACGGGCAGATACACCGTCGTGCCGGCTTTCAGGTCCTTGACGTCGAGGTTGCCGCCAAAGGGACCGGGGGGCCGCGAACCCTGAACACCGGGGACTGTCACGCCGGGCTGGCCCACGACCGGATCCGGCGCAACGGCCATTATGCCCATGAACGGGGCGAGCGGGACCTGGATGTCGTCGGAGAGGAAGGCGACCTCCCGGCCGTCGACTTCACCGGTCCGGATCACGTGACGGGTGCCTGGCGGAATATCCAGCGCAGGATCGCCCTCCGCAAAGCCGGGATATGACGTCGAGAACACGCCGCCTCGCGCACTCGTACTGTTGACGCCCCAGGGAACCCGCGTCTCGATCGACAGAATCTCGATCTCCAGCACGTCTCCGGGCTCGGCGCCTTCCACGTGGATCGGGCCCGTGATGACGTGGCCGCTCCGCCCCTCGCGAGGCCGTTCCGCGCGCGTGGCCCAGAAGTCCAGCACGTCCTGAAGGATCTCGTCGCGAGGGATGCCCAGGCCGGTCAGGTATGCTACCGGTTCCTCGTTCTGGCCCGCGCCCACATGAGTCAGTGTATTGACGCGGACGGTCTCGCCGGACTGCATGCGCAGTACGGGCTCCTTGTCGATCGGGAACCAGCCCCAGTTCAGGTTCTCGGGCGTGGAGGGGACGAAGTGGTCGGCTTCGGGGGGTTGGCCGGTCTGACCGGCGGTTGACGTGTCGTCCGGCGCCTGGTCCGCCGGAGCTGTACACGAGGCGGCGAGGGCAAGACAGGTCAGAAGGCCGGCACTGAGCGCGAATCTCGGGAACGCCGTTACCTCGGGGTTGCTGACGGAATGATGGGTGCACATGACGATTCCCCCTTGTTGCCGTTCGGACTGCTCAAGGTTCACGCAACATACTAGTCCCATCCAGACATTCATGCGCCCACTCTTCGGTGCCATCGTTCCCACGGCGGAGGACGGTGGATGCTCCGTCTCCTTTCCTGATGTCCCCGAGGCCCTTACATGTGGAGAAGACGAAGCTGAAGCTCTGACGCTGGCCGAAGATGCACTGGCAGTTGCGCTCGGAGCGTATGTGCGGTCGCGCGAGGATATCCCTGCGCCGGGTACCGTGTTGCCGATGTAGCACTCGAAGTGGTCAGGGAAAACAAGCTTGCCACGGCTGCCAGGTCGGTAGGCGTCGAAGTGATCGGGATCACCCCTACTCGCTGACCCTCCTCAACGGCGGCAGCACCGCGCGCCCGACCGTGTTCACGTCGGTGCCGAACCAGATCGTGCTGGTCTTCGGATCGAAGTACATGTGGCGGATGGTCCCGCCCCCGCTCGCCACGTCCACCTCGCTGAAGTACTCCTCGCGGCGGGTGTCGAAGCCCACGAACCGGTTCGGCCGCACCCCGGTCTCGACGAACCAAACGCGGTCGTGTTCGTCGATGGCGACCCCGTACGGACGCGCACCCTCGCCGCTCGGATTCGCCCACTCGGTGACCTCGGCGGTCTCCGGATCCACCCGGCCCAGGTATCCGCGCGCGTAGTCCACGTACCAGACGATGTCGCGCGAGTCGATGACCAGCCGCCGGGGCCGCGCGCCCTCGGGCAGCTCGTAGTAGGTGGGCTCGAACGTCTCGGGATCGACCATCACCAGCTGGTTGGTCCCGAACAGCGTCGCCCACGGTCGGTCGCGGGAGTCCATCTTGAGGCCGTAGGGCCGGGTCGATCCGCCGCGTCCCTCGGGGTTGTCCGGCATCTCGACCAGCCGCACGTCGCCGGTCTCCCGCCAGAACTTGCCGACGAAGTTGCCGCCCTGGACCGTGAACCAGAGGTCGCCCGCGGCGTTGAAGGCGAACGTGTGCGGGTCGCGGGCGCGCTCGTCGGGCATCGGGAAGATCTCGATATCACCGGTCGCGGGATCGATCCGGCCGATGTTCCCCACCCGGTTGCCGGTGTACCAGACCATCCCGTCCGTGCCCACTACGACCGTGTGCGGGCCCGCGCCGTCGGGGAGGTCGTACTTCCTGAATTCGCCGGTCACGGGGTCGAGGACAGCGGCATAGTGGGAGCGCTGACCAACGAACCAGACCCGCCCGTCCGGCGGACGTGAATGAACCCGCATCGTCCTATGGGTGTTGAGCTTACGAGATTCGAAGGTCGAGTTCCAGCCGTTTGACTCCCGCCGATCGCGGATCTAGCCGCGAGACCGTCTTCGGGCTTCCAGTGCCTTCCGAAGCTGTCCTTCATCCGCGTGCTGATAACACTGGAGCACCGTCTTGGCCGTCTTCCAACCTCCCAGCTCGCAGAGCACCTTGAGCGGCTGGTCCAGCGGATCGCCAGAGGTCCAAATCCCGGCAGGAAATCGGCTAACTACTTACAGGGCTGCACGATCTGCGTTTTCTGCCGTTGTACTGGACCCTGCTCGATCAGACCGCAAGAGCGGGAAAAAGTACATGAATGGCGGGACTGCCGCACCGGATGCCCCAATCTATCGCCTTCGACACGCGACATGCTCTTCGCAGACCGTACGGGAGCCTCCCCGGTCCCTGTCCTGCGAAGGAAACGGCGGCTCTTTGCCTTGTTCTGGCGGAGCGTCCAGACACCTTGCTCATTCCACGAGATCCTTACGGCCCCAAGCCCACCAGGGTCCTCAGTCGCCGCATTGCCGTTCTCAGGCCTCCGCCATGCTCATTCATCCAAGGATGCACTTCGGTCGGCGACACGCTCAGCCAAGCCGTGTCGCGGCCCTCCGCGCCACCGTGTTGATGGGATAATCCTGCGAGCGAGCCGGTATTGGAGATCAGAAACTTCTTCTCGAAGACCCAAGCATGAGCGGTAAACGGAGAAACCCCTAGGCAAACCAAGAGTTCGTAGTCCTGATCTCGGATCTGCTGGAACTTGTAGGACTGGTTCGCCCACAGGGTCGAGAACTTGATCTCCGTTCGGAACCCCTCCAAGATGCGATCCGCCTCCGGGTCGGGGGATCGCAGGACATTGATGTCCCGAGCCGCGCACCATCCAGCGACCAGCCTCTCGCCAATCGCTCCCTTACGCCTCGAGGGCTGCCACTTGATCCACCCGAAAGGGCTCTGCGACCAACTCAAGTCCTCCGGGGTCTGGTATTCGTCTCTCAAACCCTCCGCCAAGGCTGCCAGCAGCTGCACCTCAGCATCTTTGATCATCTCCCCGACCCTCCTGTTGTCACAGTACGCGAAGAGAACAGACTCTTTTGAGTCGGCACCGGAAATTCCCAGTCAAACCCGATGGTCTCCACGTCGTGGTCGGCTAGGCGTTCGGCCATGACTCGTGCCGCCTCGGGATTCGAGTCAACCAATATGTAGCCCCTACCGTGGCGCGCTGCGGCTTCACCAGTCGTTCCGCTTCCGGCGAAGAAGTCCAAGACCGTGTCGCCGGGATTGGAATGGACCTTGATGATGCGCTCCAGTATCCCCAAGGGCTTCTGCGTGGGGTATCCTGTCTTCTCGCGCCCGGTCGGGCTCACGATGGTGTGCCACCACACGTCGGTGGGAGTCTTGCCCCGAGCGGCCTTCTCCTTCCCCACCAGCCCCGGAGCCATGTAGGGGATCCGGTCCATCTCGTCAAAGTTGAAGGTGTATGCGTTGGCGTCCTTCGCGTACCAGAAGATCGTGTCGTGCTTGGCGGACCACTTCCGTTTCGATCGAGCGCCGTAGTCGTAGGCCCAGATGATCTCGTTCATGAACGACGCGCGCCCGAAGATCTCGTCGAGAAGGACCTTGCAGTAGTGGGCCTCACGGTAGTCGATGTGGAGGAAGAACGAGCCCGTCGGCTCCAAAACCCGGTAGGCCTCTTGGAGACGGGGTTGAAGGAAGCCGATGTAGTCGTCATGACGGTCATCGTAGCCGCTGTGCCCGACCACTTCAGTCCGATACCGCGTCCCCTTGAAGCCCGTGCGGTCGCCGTTATCGTCGCGCTTGACACGAATACGCGTGCGGCTCTGGACCCTGCCGGTGTTGAAGGGCGGATCGACGTAGATCAGCCCGACGCTTTCGGTGTCCATCGCTTCCAGCACCGGGAGGTTGTCCGAAAGGATGATACGACCGTGGCTCGTGTGAAAACTGGTCATGTCCCCGACCCTTCTCGGGAAGTTGTCTCGAAACTCATCTCCCGTTCCTCCGTCTGAAGCTGGTGGAATCGCATCGGTGTCGCTGGTGCTGACCCGATCTCAAGATACGCAAACCGGATCGCAGTAGCGAAGCACTCTCTCAAGAGTCGGGATCACTTGGTCGGAACCCGGCGGGTCCTCGACGGGTCCGGGGACGGCAGCGCCGACGGCGATGGGCAACTCGGTCGGCCCACGTCGACCGGAAGCCTCGTCTAGGCCGGACTGCGATGGGCGCGGAACCACGGGTGGGCGACCGAGCCCTTCCCCGACCACGCTCGGGAACCTCGGGCTCGGGGGCGGTTGGGGGTGAGAACGCGGATGATGCTCCCGGCCCCGCCCCCACCTCACGATCAGTCGCGCTCTTCGGTCAGCGCTCCGCTCAGTTCCGCTCCGCGCCCCGCGCCGATCCTTCACAGCCCACCGCCCGAAGACGCCGCTCTGGCCGGCAGTCCGAACCGGACTCGGAGGGCTGGCGGTTTTTGGTGGCTGGCACCCTCCTGATGGCCGCTACGCAGCAGGGTCCACAAACGGGCATGCCGTGCGGGAGTGCCCGCCGAACCGCGTCCCGGTCATTGGGCAATATGAGCAAACCAACGCAAAGTTCCAAGAAGAGTAGCTCTACGGTCGAGGAATACCATATCTCTTCAGCAACGCTTCGAGATCACCCAAAAAGCACTTTCGCCTTTTGTAATCGTCATAGTCTTGCGGAAAAGCAATCTCGAAGATTCGACAAAACAAGCGGTCCAGATCGTACTGTCGCATACGTTTGTCACGATAATTGACCGTACTCCTGTTCACAATGGCGTGCGCTATTTGACATTCGGTCGAACAGAAATGGCCTCGACTACTAATGGGCGTGTTATCGCATTTGGCAGCTTTGCAAAACATCATTTTGCTCTCTATTCCTATTTGCTAAAAAAAAGGAGGGGCAACATTACCAAGAAACGAACACCAGTCTGTCATCGTGTGTGATCAAACGTGCTCATTGGCAGTTTTGCCGAAGGTAGGCAGTCGCCGCTTCGATTCCCCCAAAATATAGTGTCTCGATTACTCCAAGATTGCGATTGATCTCTACTACTAAGGAGTCTTGGATCGCCAGGAAACCTTCCAATGACGAAAGTGAGACCCGATAACTTCGGGGGTTTTGAGCAGAAATCATAAGTGAGTTACCCAAGTTCAGAAAGCCCGGCTTAGCACGTAGATGCTGGTAGTCGGCATATCGTTCAGAGAACATTGGAGTATCTGTAAACCAAATGGATGCCCTGATGTCTGGTAATCGCGGACTACAATACAATGAGACGTATGTTCCCTGTTCATTTTCTGGGCTTCGAGCAGTATAGAGTTCCAGATCACCAGTGAATGCATCCACTTGTTCTCCGAGTGTCCAGTCTTTCTTCAGAACAAAAGAATTGGGGCTACCATCGTCGGACGAGACGGCAACCTCGTTTGGTTGCTCCTCTCCTTGCTGCGGAGGAAGAGCACGATCCATAAGTGGGATGATGGTGACCAACAGAACAAAGAAGATAAGGACGGCCAGGTACCGCTTCATAGACCGCGTGTTCTTGACGAGTTCACGCAGGATTTCAGTTTGGTCAGACATGTGCTGCCTCCTTGTAAGACTGTGACTCCACGCGCACCGACTCTATTCCCGGGCAGTGGGGATGGTCAAGGCTGAAGGATTGGATCATGCTCATATGTGAATTATGGCGAGTTCGGGCCTTCGCGTCACCCCTTGGAGCCGACATTGGAGGCACCGTGCATTCTCCAGGCACCTGTCGGGGAAGCAGTGGGGGAAGGCGCGCGCGCCGTCTCCGCAGCATCACCGCTCGAACCCTCCCCCGCCACGCTCGGGGCCTCTGGGCCGGGGCGGTCGCGGTACGACAATGCGGGTGATGGTCCGGCCGCGCTCCCTCTCCCGTGTCTGTTCGCGCTCCCTCTCCCTCATGGTTTCGCGCACCGACCATGCGCGCCGCTCCGCCTCCACCAGCCTGCTTCGATAGAGCTTGCCCCAACCGCGCTCGATCTCCCGTGCCCTGTCGCCGTGCGCCTTACCCAACTCGGCCCGCTCGTCCCTGTGGTAGCGGTCGAGATCCTCGCGCCAGCCCTCGATCAGATCCTGCCGCCCCCGGATCGCCCCGGCCAACTCCCTGAGCGAGCGATCGAGCCGCCAGATCCGGAGCCGCCCGAGCACGGTGCGGC
>VYAQ01000355.1 GCA_009844885.1 Gemmatimonadota bacterium | reverse complement strand
ATGCTCGGGGGAGAGATCTACCGCGGCGCCACAGGGGTCGCCGGCGAGATCGGGCACATCTCGATCGATCCCAACGGGCCCGAGTGCGTCTGCGGAAACCGGGGCTGTCTCGCGACATTCGTGGGAACCCGGCATCTCGTGCAACGAGCTCGCGACCTCCTGGTGGAATACCCGGACAGCGCATTTGCCGGGACCGAACCCGACATTCGTGCGATCGAGGACGCCGCGCTGGCCGACGACGCGCTCGCGCTGCGGGTGGTGAACGAGGCAGCGGTGCATCTGGGAACCGTGGTAGCCGGTGTTCTCAACCTCATGAATCCCGGTTCCGTCGTCATTGGCGGCAGTCTGGCCCGCGCGGGCGACCGGCTCCTTATGCCCCTTCGCGAAGCGGTGGCCAGGCGCACGCTCGTGGCTTCAGCGGCGGCCTCGGGGATCCGTGCCAGCGAGCTCGGCGAGCGGGCAACGGCTCTTGGCGCCTCCACGCACGTGCTGGTCGCGGCGCTCGCCAATCCCCGGCTCTTTCCCGGAGTGAAATCGGCATGAATACGAACAGACGACGGCTCTGCAACCGCCCGACCGTTCATCCCGTTACCCTGTGGCCGACCGGCCCACGCAATCGCGCAACCACTCGCAGGTCCGGGTTCGTGGCGCTGCTTGCCCTCTCCCTCCTCGCCCTCCCCCTCCCCGGCTGCGACAGCTTCGACGGTGAGGCCGATCCGGTATGGACCCTGGTCTGGAGCGACGAATTCGACGGCCCGGCCGGCCAGCTCCCCAACTCCTCCAACTGGACCTTCGACATCGGCACCGACTGGGGCAACAACCAGCTCGAGTACGACACCGACCGTCCCGAGAACGTCTCGCTCGACGGCAACGGCAACCTGGCGATCACCGCCCGGGAGGAATCGTACATGGGGAGCGCCTACACCTCTGGGCGCATAAAGACGCAGGGGCTCTTCGAACAGGCGTACGGCCGGTTCGAGGCGCGCATCCAGCTGCCGACCGGGCAGGGGATCTGGCCCGCGTTCTGGATGCTGGGCAACGACATCGGCACGGTCGGATGGCCCGAGTGCGGCGAGATCGACATCATGGAGTACCGGGGCCAGGAGCCGAGCATCATCCTGGGCACCATCCACGGGCCCGGCTATTCCGGCGGTGGGGGGGTCGGCAACCGCTACGCCCTCACCGGCGACCGCTTCGACACGGGCTTCCACGAATTCGCGATCGAGTGGACCGAATCGGGCATCGTCTGGTTCGTAGACGGCCAGCGCTACCACGCCGTGGACCCCGGCGACCCGGACGGGCGGTGGGTCTTCGACCACCCCTTCTTCATCCTGCTGAACGTCGCCGTGGGCGGCGGCTTCGTGGGACCGCCCAACGAATCCACGACCTTCCCCCAGACCATGCTCGTTGACTGGGTGCGCGTCTACCGGAACGAGTGACACGTGAGTCGGCGGACCGTGAGCCGGCGTACCGCCCCCAGGGACCGGATATCGTTTCCGCACAAGATCGCCTACGGGACCGGCGGGTTCGTCAACAACCTGCTGGCGCAGGGGATCGGCAACATGATGGTGGTGCTGACCCTGGCCCTGGGGATGGACTTTCGCGCCGTCGGTCTGCTCGGCAGTCTGCCGCGGGCCTTCGACGCGGTCACCGATCCACTCGTCGGCTTCCTGTCGGACAGGACCAGGTCGCGCTGGGGGCGCCGGCGGCCGTTCCTGTTCGTGGGAGCGATCGCGTCCGGCATCATCTTCGCGCTGCTCTGGCAGATGCCGGCGCCGACGCAGTTCCGGCTCAAGCTGGTCGACTACGGGGCCGACGGCGTCTACAGCGGCGGTGAAACGGGCGAGCCGGTCGGCCTGCTCGAGTCGATCGGCAACTCGCTGAGGGACATCGTCACGGTCGAGATCATCGACGATGTCGAGGACGAGGTCACCATTCTGCCCCCGACGCTGGTGACGGGCGGCTGGGTCGGCGTGGATGTTCCGCTCGCCGACTTCGACCAGCTCGCCACCCGCGAGCACCTGTCGCAGATCCTGATCTCGGGTGACCTGACCGAGGTCTACGTCGACAACATCTACCTCTACCGGAGCGACGACACCGCGCGCGCGGAGCCGGCCGGACAGGATGTGGAGGGCGTCACCGCGCCGAACGCACCTGCGCCCGCGCCCACCGTGCCCGCCGAAGACGTCATCTCCTTCTTCAGCGGCGCCTACAACGATGTCGCGGTCCAGTTCTGGTCCACCGCCTGGGACGAGTCCGATGTGGCCGACGCGCAGGCAGGCGGCGACGACGTCAAGCACTACACAGCCGTGCGCTTCGCCGCGATAGACTTCGGCGAAACCCCGGTCGACGCCCGCGGAATGACGCACATCCACCTGGACATCTGGACCCCGGAGCCCACCGCCGAGGGCCGGAGCCAGGGGTACTACTTCTGGTACTTCCTGATCGGCTCCCTCGTCTTCTTCCTCGCCTACACCGTCTTCGCCACGCCGTGGGTGGCGCTCGGGTACGAACTCACTCCGGACTACAACGAACGCACGCGGCTGATGGGCGTGCAGAACTTCGTCTCGAACATCGCGTTCGTCATCGGACCCTGGTTCCTGGTGATCATGACCAACGCGGCGTGGTTCCGGAACCAGATGGCCGGGGCCCGGTTCCTCGCGCTGGCGATCTGCATCGCGACGATCGCTCTCGGTGTGATCCCCGCGATCTTCCTCCGGGAGCGCATGCATGGGGGTGGCGGTGACGCCGATGAGGACGCGGGCTCCGACCGTCCCACCTTCGAAGAGAGCGTGAAGGACTTTTTCGGGGGCCTGTTGCAGACGGTGAAGACCGGTCCCTTTCTGATGCTCTGCATCGCGACCTTCCTGATCTTCAACAGCTTCATCATGATCTCGCAGTTCCAGTTCTGGGTGTTCGCCTACTACGTCTCCGGCGGCAACATCGGAGAAGGGGCGGGGCTCGCGGGACTGGTCGGCACACTCGGCATCGTGGCCGGCTTCCTGGTGATCATGATCGTCACCTGGCTGGGGACGAAGATCGGGAAGAAGAACGCGTTCTTCGTGTCGACCGGCATCTCGATGTTCGGCTACGCGCTGAAGTGGTTCTGCTACAACCCGGACTATCCGATGCTGGCGCTGCTTCCCGCCCCGTTCCTGGCCTTCGGGCTGGGAGGGCTTTTCACGCTCATGGGGTCGATGATCGCGGACGTAGTGGACCTCGACGAACTCACTACCGGAGAGCGGCGCGAAGGGATGTTCGGGTCGGTCTTCTGGTGGGTGGTGAAGGTCGGCCAGAGCCTCGCGATCCTCCTCGGAGGGTTCCTGCTCTACTCGACGGGACTCGATGTCGCGCTAGGCGCGAACCAGCCCGAGGGCACGATCTTCTGGCTGCGATTCTATGATGCGTTTGTGCCGCTGGTCGCTTCCGCGATGGCGATCGTCGCCGTGTACTTTTATCCGATCACCGAGAAGAGCGCGCTCGATGTGCGGGGCGAGCTGGAGCGGCGGCGGGGGGCGGGGTAGCGGCGTAGGAAGTGAAATAACTATGTAAATCGCGCACGCGATGTTATATGTGCATGACTATGGTAGGACTAATCCCCCGCGAAGCCAGTGGCCGGTTGGCGCGCCTGCTTACGATCTCTGGCACGCCCGCGCTCGCGCCGGGGAGATCGCGGTAGAGCGCTTTGCGACGGCGTGAGCGCAGTTCCGGTGCCGCTGACGCCCAAACAGCAAGCGCGCGAGGAGATCGAGGGGCCGAGGGTGCCCTCGACTGCGCCCCCAAGGTCTAACCCGTAAGCGACTCCGAAGAGGCCACTTCAGACCTCACTGCCAGGTAGCCGCAATCCGTACCCCGGGGGAAAGAGCACTTTCCCGCGAACCCCCGGCCAGGACATCGGCAGATGCCCAACGAAGTCGTGGTCGCCGAAGAGCAGGTCGGCAATTCCAGCCCCTTCCGAACCCGGCAGCCACGCGGCCACGAACGCCGACGAAGCGGCCAGCTCCGCGTCCGCCACCAGCGGCCGGCCCGCGACCAGCACGGTCACCACGGGGACCCCCTGTGCGGCTAGAGCGCGTATGGCTCGCAGGGCATTCGGGTGCAGCGTCGCCAGTTCCAGGGTGTTGCCGTAGGGCTGCAGTACCCCCGGACCCGCGGGCAGGTGGTTCGTACCCGGCCGGACGGGGCCCGGCTCCCGGATATCCCCCATCCCCTCGGCGTAGGGGCGCTCGCCGACCGCCACGA
>VYAQ01000186.1 GCA_009844885.1 Gemmatimonadota bacterium | reverse complement strand
AACCCGTCACCCGCGCCCAGATGGCCACCTTCCTCGCCCGCGCCCTCAACCTGGAGGCGCCGGGATGAGGCGGGTGGCGTTGCTGGCGGTGGCGGCGATGGTGGCCGCCGTGTGGCTGGTCGCCGCATCCGGCGGCGTTGCGGACGGCGCGGACGGCGGCGCGACGGTCTCCGCGGGCCCGGTGACGTCCGGTTCCTACAGTCCTAGGTTGGCGTTCACCGACACCGAGTATTCGGTGCTGCCCTTGAGTGGGATGCTGCGCCACGGCTTGAGGGCCGAGCCCGACTCCGCTCGCCCCGGATCCACCGCCGCGCTTGTTGCCAGTTGGGAGCACGGGTTCTTCGGCGACCTGGAGATGGAGGAGCGGCCCGGCCTCGACCTGAATCCGGTGTTCGCGGTCGAGGGCCAGCCCGACCGTTCGCTGTTCCCGTTCTGCAGACGCCTGGCCGCGTGCCATGACATAGAGCTGGAGGTCAACAGCGGCGGGCTGCTTTACTTCCGGAACCCGGATCAGGCGCGCTTCGGCGGCCTGTTCTGGACGGCCGCGTTCCCCCAGCAGCGGTTGGAGGTGTCGGCGTCGGCTTGGACGGGTATGAAGGTGTACCGGGAGATCCTGATAAACCCGCCGCAGGAGGAGCCGGGCTGCGACGACTACGGCGACTTCACCGTCGATGCGTACGTCTGCCTGTTCCTGAGGCAGCGGATTCCCGAGGGGGCCACAGACGGAGCCGATGAGGCGGGGCTGCGGGCCGGCCTTCCCGGGCTGGTGCAGGACACCGGCAACTACAGCCTGGTGTTCGCCGAGGAGTTCAACGGCACGCCGCCGGATCCCAACGACGCAGGATGCCGCGACGGCCTGACGACGGTGAACGACGATGTGTGGAACTACGTCGACACCTGCTCCTGGGTGGACTCCCAGGGCGAGGCGTGCAGCAACGTCGCCGACGGCAGCTTCTACGCCGGGTCGGCCTACTTGTGCGGCACGAATCTGAACACCTTCGGGAAGCTGCACTACCAGTACGGGTACATGGAGGTCAAGTACACCCTCAACGTGGACCGCCACCCGCACGTGCACCAGAACTACAACTTCGTGGCGTGGGCCCCGGCCTACCCGGAGCAGCACCTGTGGAGCCAGTACGGGGTGACGATCAACAGCTGGGAGGACTTCCTCAAGTACGCAACCGTCGAACTCGACTTCTTGGAGTATGTCCCCAGTGACTGGCACTCGTCCTGGGGCATACACGCCAACTGGGGCCCCTTCTTGTCCAACGTGGAGTCGTACAGAACCGGCGTCCGGCTCGACTACTGCCCCACCACCAGGGTTGATCCGTACCAAGTCCTCTCCAATACCGAAACCTGTGCTGCGACAGACACTCACACAGTCACCCTGGGAGTGGAATGGACGCCACGCGGCTACCGCACCTTCGTGAGTTGGGAAGACATTCAGGATGATCTGACGGTGTGGCCCAAGCGCGGCATAGGGTTCGACCATCGGCCTGCAGGTGGGTCACCAATCCATGTTCAAGGCACAGCCAGGGATAGCCGCTTCGAGTATCTCACCCCCGGCGACACCAGCACAATCCTCACCCAAACCGGCGTCGCCCACACGCCCAATCCCATAGGCATCGGCGCGTTCGGAGACAACCTGCCCTCCACAGTCGGTCGCATCCGCACCAAAGTCAAGTTCGACTACATCCGCCTCTGGCAGCCCAAGAACCACTACTCCGACATGGAGCCCGTCTACCAGTGAGCCGGGCGCCGGTGGCGCTGCTGGTGGCGGCTGCCTGTGCGCCGGGCCTGCTGATGCTGGCTGATGGGAGCGAGGCGTTCGCGGATCCCTCCTCTCCGGGACCGGTGTCGTCAGGTTCCTATGACGCCGCGGTGAGCTTCGCGGACTTGGAGTATCCGGTGCCGTTCTACGGCCGCCTGTTCACGAGCCACGCGAATGACAATCCTGCGGCGCCGGAGGCGACGGCCGACTTCGCCACATCCTTCTTCGGCGAGGTGGCCACCGACATGGGGTCCGACGACTTGGACCTGTCGTTCAAGGTCGAGGGCCAGTCCCTCCCGCCGGGCTACCGGCTCTGCCACACGAGGACCGCATGCAGCCATGTGAGCGTGCGCATCACCGATGAGGGCCTGCTCTACCTGCACGTGCCTTGGACCTTCCACTACCTCCACCTGCATCTGGGGGACTTCCCCACCCGGCCGGTGGAACTGTCGGCGTCGGACGACGACACGGATCTGAAGGTGTACCGGGAGGTGCTGGTGACGCCCCCGACTGCCGCGACGGGATGCGAGGACTACGGCGAGAACAACCCCGACGCCTACACATGCCTGTTCCTGCGGGAGGTCATTCCCGAGGGGCTCGGGGGCAGCGAGTCGACCCTGCGGGCCGGCCTGCCCGACCTGGTGCAGGACGCCGGCAACTACAGCCTCGTGTTCGCCGAGGAGTTCGACGGTACGCCGCCGGACGCCAACGCCGCGGGATGCCGCGACGGCCTGTCCACGCTGGACGACACCGCGTGGGTCTACTACGACGCCTGCGACATCGTGGACTCCCTGGGCGAGCCCTGCGGCAACGTCGCGGACGGCTCGCTCGTCATGGCCGACTCCGGGCGCTGCTCGTCGGGGATGCTGGGCACCCTCGCCTCGTTCGGTCTCGCCACCTACGGCAAGGTCCACGCCAAGTACGGCTACCTGGAGGTGAAGTACACATTCAATTTGGAGGCCTGGCCCGGCGACAACAACTTCAACCTTGTCATGTTCACCCGCGGGACGCACCTGCGGTTCCTCACGGGTCGGTACGGAGTCGCGATCGACGACTGGGAGGATCTTCTCCGGAACACGGACATCGAGATCGACGTCTTCGAGTACCTCCCCCGGTACCAGACAGAGTCCGCGCACCAGTACGCCAACTGGGGCCGGGACTTCGGCAGCGGTCTCGTGCCGATCGCCAGCAACAAGCGGATCGA
This sequence comes from Gemmatimonadota bacterium, assembly GCA_009844885.1. Taxonomy (GTDB): domain Bacteria; phylum Gemmatimonadota; class Gemmatimonadetes; order Longimicrobiales; family Gaopeijiaceae; genus Bin94. The sequence continues at coordinate 1,299 of VYAQ01000186.1, read as the reverse complement.
CTACTGCAGCTCCAACGCGCTCTCGATCATTGCGAATCCCGACGGCTGCGGGTCCATCGACACCTTCACCGTGACGAAAGGGATCGAATGGACTCCCGGCGGCTACCGCACCTTCACCAAGGTGGACGGCTTCCAGAACAGCCTGACCCTGGTGCCCAAGGACAAGATCGAGATCCAGAACCTCAACCGGGCGGGCAACCGGGTGACATTGACCGGCGCGCAGCGGGACAGGTACTTCGGGTACGTCGACCCCGACGACACCGGCACACTGCTCGAGCAGGTCGCCGTCTCCCACATGCCCCTTCCGATCTCCTTGGGCGTGTGGGGGAAGCTGGGCCCTTCCATAGACCCCATCCGCACCCGGATGAAGATCGACTACGTCCGGTTCTGGCAGCCCGAGGACCACTACGCCAACATGGAGCCCGTCTACCAGTAGGACTGCCGGTTCGAGCAGAATCCGGCTTCACGGCGACCGGCGCACATTCTTCGGAGCCTATTGGTATTTGAAAGTATATTTCATCAGTTTACATTGTAATGAACGGCGCGGCGTGCTAGCATGGTCGGTGTGGCAGCATCGGAAGCGCTCAGCGTTCAGGGTGAGAGCCCCGCGGCCGGACCGGAACCGGCCGCAGTGCCCGCGTCAAACGCGGCGTGGCCGCGCTGGCCTCAGCTCATCCCTCTCGCGCAGCTGGTCGCGGTCGTTCTGGGAGTGTTCGCGATCATCTGGAACCAGCAGCAGACGACCGACAGCCTGCGCACCGAACTGAATACCGAGGTCGGCGGGCTGCGGGCCGACATCACCCGCGTCGAGACCGAACTGCGAGCAGAGATCATCCGCGTCGAGACCGGGCTGCGGACCGAGTTCTCCAACGAGATCGGCGAACTGCGCGTCCTGGTGGCCGAGAACGGTGAGCGCCTAGCCCGCATCGAGGGCTTCCTCGGGATCGGAATCCCGGACTCAGCGAAGGAGCAAGCCCGCGCCGCGCCAGGAGATGACCTCAGCCCGGGGGGCTAGCTGGCCCAGGCGGCGTCGCGGCGTCTATTCGAGTTCGGGGTCCAGGCGGGTGACGAGGGCGACACCGCCCTCGATGCGCACGATGATGACCCGGGCGCCGGCCTCGATGGCCTTGCCGTCGTCGAGGGGATCGATCGGGGCGGCCGTCATCTGGGTGCGGGCGCCGGCCACGGTGAGCACGATCCGGCCGCGCCGCTGGTTCGACATGGGCAGCGAGACCCGGGCGATACTGCCCTCGATCTCCCGGTCGCTCACGTCGCTCGAGGCCTCGCTGCGGCGCAAGT
>VYAQ01000277.1 GCA_009844885.1 Gemmatimonadota bacterium | reverse complement strand
CCCCCGCCCCGCCCGACGGCCGCCTCCTCATCGACGGCGGCACGGTCGTCGTCATGGACGAGCCCGGCACGATCCTCGACGGGGGTGGCGTCCTCGTGGAGGGCGACCGTATCGCCACGCTTTTCGCACCCGGCGACCCCCGCCCCACCGGTGTCCGCGTCATCGACGCCACCGGCCAGTTGGTCATCCCGGGACTGATCAACACGCATGGCCACGCCGCGATGTCGCTGCTGCGCGGTCTCGCGGACGACCTCCCGCTCCTGACCTGGCTCGAGGACTACATCTTCCCGGCCGAGGCCGCACTCGTGGCTCCCGATTTCGTCTACTGGGGAACGCTGCTGTCCTCGGTCGAGATGCTGAAGGCCGGGACCACGACCTTCGCCGACATGTACTATTTCCGCGACGACATGGCGCGCGCGACGGTCGACGCCGGCATCCGGGCCGTCACCGGCCCGCACGTGATCGGCTTCCCCGCCCCCGACTTTGCGTCGCCCGAGGAGACCCTCGCGAACGCGGCCGAGTTCATGGCACGCTACCAGGGCCATCCCACCGTGGTCCCGGCGGTCGCGGCGCACGCCCTCTACACGACCCCGCTGCACGCGGTCGAAGCCGCTTTCCGCCTGGCCGACGAGTACGACGCGGTCTTCCAGATCCACGCCGCCGAGGACGCGAGCGAGGACGCGACTGCCCGCGAGTCGACCGGGATGGGCGTCATCGAAGCCCTGGAGTCGATCGGCGCCCTTAGACCCGGGACGGTGCTGGCGCACGCCATCTACCTGTCGGACGACGACATCGCCCGGATCGCGGCATCGGGAGCCGGGATCGCGCACAACCCGCAAAGCAACATGAAGCTGGGGATCGCAAGGGCCGCGCCGGTCACCGCCGCGCTGGCCGCAGGCATCCCCGTGGGGCTGGGTACCGACGGACCCGTGAGCAACAACGACCTGGACATGTTCGACGAGATGGACGCCGCCGCGAAGCTGCACAAGCTCATGCTGGGCGATCCGGCCGCACTTCCGGCGGAAACCGTGTTCAGGATGGCGACGATGGGTGGCGCGCGCGTGCTCAACCTGCAGGACGAGATCGGGTCGCTCGAGCCGGGCAAGCGTGCCGACATCGTGCTGGTCGATACGCGCCGCCCCGGGCTCACGCCGCTGTATGCGGTCTATTCGCACCTCGTGTACGCGGTGCGCGGGAGCGACGTGACCACGGTGCTGGTCAACGGCCGGGTCGTGGTCGAGAACCGACGGGTTCTCACCGTCAACGAGGAGGAAGTCATGGAGATGGCCAGAGGATTCGGTGCCCGCGTGCGCGAGGCAATGGCCGAGGTGGCCGCCGCGCGCGGTGGCGCAGCCGAGCGCGCCCGGGGCGAGGGGAGGGACGAACCATGACCGGCAGGCCGCGCGACGGCAGTCGCAAGGGGTTCACGAACCGGGAACTCGACATCATGAGCGTGTTGTGGCGCAAGGGATCCGGGACGGTCGCGGAGGTGCGCGACGCCCTGGACGGGGACGTCGGCTACACGACGGTCCTGAAGATGCTGCAGATCCTCGAGGAGAAGGGTGCGGTGGGCCACGAGCAGGAGGGGCGTGCCTACCGCTACGTGCCGTTGGTTGAGTCGGCAAACGCGGGCGGACGGGCCTTGCGACGGATCGTCAACAAGATCTTCCACGGATCCGCCGAGATGCTGCTGGCAACGCTGGTGGAGGATCGGGACTTCAGCGACGAGGAGATTCAGCGGATGCGCTCGGTCCTGGACCGGGCGGAACGCAGGAGGGAAGAGAAATGATCGCGTGGATGCTGTACGCGGCGCTGATCGGAGGGGTCGTGGCCATAGCCGGATGGGCTGCCGAAAGGTTGGCCGTCTCGGCGGGATGGCCGCGCCGGTTCGTCTGGCTCGCGGCCCTCACCCTGGCGGTGGCGATTCCGGCTGCCGCAACCATTGCCGCGGCCAGGTCGGCGGAGTCCCTGTCGACCGTCAGCTCCGCAGCGCCCGTCCCCGCCGAAGTCCTCAGCGCACCGCCCGGGGCCACGTGGACCCTGGCCACCCTGGTGCCGCTTCCGACCGGGCCGGAGTCGGTACGCGCCGCGCTGGCCCTGTGGGCCGCCGGATCGCTGGCGTCGCTCGCCGTGATCTGCACGCTCCTGGTCCTCGTGGCCCGCGCCCGCCGCCGTTGGCCGCGCCGGTGGATTCAGGACACGGATGTCTACGTGTCCCGCAGCTTCGGCCCCGCACTGGTCGGGGTCGTGAACCCGAAAGTCGTTGTGCCGGCCTGGGTCCTGCGGCTGGACCAGCGGGCAAGGGCGGTGATCATCCGGCACGAAGCCGAACATGCTCGGACGGGCGACCATCTGTCGCTCCTGTACGCGGGCCTGATCGTGGCGGCCCTGCCCTGGAATCCCGCGACGTGGTGGATGGCCCGCCGACTGCGCAGCGCGGTGGAGATGGACTGCGACCAGCGGGTCCTCGGGTCCGGCATCGCGCCCGCGGACTACGGCGGTGTTCTTCTGGAAGCGGGCACCAGGTCCTGGAGCCGCTGGGCTCTGGTCCCCGCGATGACCCAGCCGAAGAGTCTACTCGAACGGAGATTGAGAACCATGAACAAGAACAGAACAAAACTGAATTCGGCCCAGGCGCTGCTGCTGGCGGGATTGGCCGTCGGAGCGCTCATCGTCGCGTGCGACACCCCGGTCCCGACCCAGGTCCAGGACGCCCTTATCGAGGCGATGGACGAGGAAGCGATCGCGAGAACCGAAGCCGAAATGGAGCGGAGGGCGGAGGAACTCCTGCGCGCGCGGGCATCAGGCATGGACGAGGCTCCCCTCATTTACATCGACGGGGTCCGCATCAACGGGATGAGCGACCTGGAGGATCTCCCCCTCATTCCCAGCCTCGACCCCGACGCCATCGAACGCGTCGAAGTGATCAAGGGCCCTGCCGCCGAGAAGCTCTACGGCGAGGAAGGCGCGAACGGCGTCATTCAGATCTTCATGAAGTTGGAGGGGGGCGAGGAGGCTCTCGGCATTCGCATACAGGGTGACGTCCCGCTCGAAGCGTCCAAGGCAATGCTCCCTACGAGAAACAACTGACGTCCGGGTAGCGGCGGCCACCGCTCACCTCGTCCGCGGCGCCTCCGTCCCGCCCTGGTAGACCGCCAGGAAGTCGGTCGACATGTTGCCATACCGGTCCGCGGCCTCGGCGTCGCCCTCCTCGGTGGCAATCACCGCGAGCTTCGCCGTCATGATGTAGAACTGCAGCGGGATGTTGCGGGTCGACATGTCCTGCAGGATCGGCCGGGTGCGAATATCGCGGTAGGTGTACACCTCGTCGACGAGTCGTGCGGTCCGCGGATAGTCGAACCAGTCGCCGCCCAGCTCCTCGCGCACCTTACGGTATGAAGGCGGCTGCGGCCCCTCCAGATCGCGGGGGTGCAGCCGCACCGCGAGGCCCTCGCGCACGCCCCACCCGCTCAGCCCCATCCTGGCCATCTCCCCGGTCGCTCCCGCGAAGTAGACCGGGCGGTCGCCGGCCACCAACCGGATCATCGCCAGCGCGACCCGGTGTCCCCGCCGCAGCGTCATGCCGGCGGGATACTGCACCACCACGTCACCGAGCCGAACGTTGAGCGTGTCCGGCAGCCTCCCGTCCCCGACCTGCGCAAGCTGATCGTCGGTCAGCGCGACCGCGGAGCGTGCCGGCGGCTCCCGGTCAGCGAACGGCAGCCCGTCCACCGCGAGGTAAGGCCGCTGCCGGTCCGGCGAGGTCAGTTCGCGGATCTGCTTCGGATACCAGTCGGTGAACAGGTACTGCACGACGATCACGGTCACGTCCTTGCGGATGCCCTCGACCTCCTGCAGGTACCACAACGGGAAGGTGTCGTTGTCGCCGTTCGTGAACAGGAGCGCATACGGCTCGACGCTGTTCAGGAGGTCGTACGCCCAGTCGCGGGCCGCACGGTCGCCCGCCCGGTTCGCCCAGTTCACGTTCAGAACAAACGGGATGGCCGCCACCGCAAGCACCGGCGCGACCTTGATGGCGCTTCCCATCCGGCCCGCCAGCCACAGCCAGCACCGCGCCAGTCCCAGGCCCGACACCACCCCCCACAGCGCGAATCCGAGCAGGAAGAAGTAGTCGCGCTCCCTGACCTCGTGCAGGTCGGGATTGGTGATCTCGGGCGCGAGCGAGAACCCGTAGCGGAAGTTGAGGTAGAAGACGAGGGCAAACGAGAGCGTGGCCATGAGGGCGGCCATGTACACGCCCGAATAGCGGTCCGCTCGCCAGACGACGTAGAACCCCGCCAGTCCGAGCACGAGGAAAAGCAGCGTGAACGGACTCCGCGCCGGGCTCACCTGCTCGTCCGGATCCATCCCGCGCGACCATTGCCAGTCGAAGTACTGGTAGAAGTTGTACAGCTGGTGCCCGATCGGAGACATGCGCGTGGTCACCGGGGGCTTGAGGTACTGCTCGCGCTGCAGCGACGATGCCAGCGCCGGGCAACCCGCATAGCCGTTCGTGTAGATGGCCGCGGCCGCCTCGACGAATCCGTCGCACAGCGGGTCCCCCTCGTTGATGACAGGGCGCTGGGCGGCTCGAATGGGAAGGAAGAAGCTGAACGACAGGCCCACCACCACCGCCAGCCCGCATCGCGAAACGAAACGCGGACGCACCAGCACGCCCGGCCTCGCAAGCACCACGAACAGGAACACCGCCCCGGCCGGCAACACCGACATGAGGTGGTTGGTCGACCCCAGCGCCATCAGATAGACCGCGGCGACCAGCATTCGCTTCCCCCGGGGATCGCTCGCCGGCAGATCCCGCCAGCGCAGAACCAGCCAGCTGACCGCGGCCACGATCAGCAGCGACACCGTGTACACCTTCTCGTTCGCGTTGCTCTGGCTCCACACGGTGAACGTGGTCGCACCCACGAGCACCGAAACACCCGCCCCAACCAACGCCTCCCGGCCCCGTGCGCCCACCTGCACCAGCGTTCTGTGGGCAATCAGAAAGAAGAAGTAAAACGCCCCCGCCGAGGTCGCCGCCGCCAGCAGATTGATCCGGACGGCCGGCGACAGCCCCAGCGGCGCCAGCAGAAGCGACCACACGCGGGCGAGCGTCACGAACAGCGGGTTCCCGGGCGGGTGCGGGATGCCCAGGGTGTAGCCGGTGGCTATGTACTCGCTGGTGTCCCACCACGCCGTTGTCGGCGCGAGCGTCAGGACATACAGCAAGAACACGCCTGCGCTAGCGCACGCGGCGGCCTTCCAGGGAGGTGTCGGTGCGTTGTCGGTCATGGCTCCACTCTCGTCGCGCCGGGGGGATTCTGTCCATGGCCCGCTAGATTGGCAAGACGGGCGCAAGGTGCCCGCGCGGGTTACCGTGCCACCTTGCCGCCGCGGCAGCCCCGGCTCACGGCGCGGCCGCCGCCCACCATCACCGGAGCCCCCACCGTGGCCGTTCCCACCTTGGATGCCCTCCGCTTCGCGAGGGGTTGGACGCGGTCCGCCTCGGAGGTGCCGTTCCCAGGGGTGGCCGTCGAGAGCATGACGCTCCGCGACGATGCCGGCACCCTGAGCGCCAGCCGGTACCGGCCCTCGTCGGGGAGCCCCCCGCGTCCCGGATGGGTGCTGCTTCACGGCGCCACGCGCCCGGGCCACGAACACACCGCGATCGTGCGGTTCGCGGCCGCGCTGGCCAGCACGGGCGGCGACGTGATCGTCCCCGAGGTCCGGGCCTGGCGCCGATTGGAGCTGGATCCGGCGCCCGCTCTCCACGCGCTCGAGGCCGCGACGGAGCACATGTGCGCCCACCCGGACGTCCAACCTGGGGGAGTGGTGCTCGTAGGGCTGTCCTTCGGCTGCCCGCAGGCACTGATCGCGGGCGCGGACCTGGCCGCGCGCGGGCTGGTGCGGGGCGTCCTGGGCTACGGCGGCTACCACGACCTGCTCGCCACCGTTCGCTTCGGCCTGACGGGGCAGTTCCGGCGGAATGGTCGCACCGGCTACCTGCGTCCCGATCCATACGGGCGCTGGGTGGTGGCGGCAAACTACCTCCACCGGATTCCGGGCTACGAGGGCACGGAGGATGTCTCCCGCGCGCTCGGCCGGCTCGCGGCGATGGCCGGCGACCACGGATTCATGTCATGGGAGCCGAGCAGCGATCCGTTCAAGGACGACGTGATCGAGTCGGTGTCCGTGGAGAACCGGGAGTTGTTTCGCCTGTTCGCGCCGCCCGCGGCCCAGGATCCCGAGCCGGGCCGGGCCAGGGAGATGGTATTCCTTCTCACCGAGGCCGCACGCACGACGCATCCGCAACTGGAACTCGCCAGCGCCCTGAATGGTCGCGCTCTGCCCCCCGTCCGCCTCATCCACGGCCGACAGGACCACCTGATTCCGTTCACCGAGACCCTCGCGCTCGAACGGTTTCTGCGGCGCCGGGCCGACGTGTCCGCGACCGTCACCGACCTCTTCGCGCATTCGGGGGAGGCGGGGCGCAGTGCCACGCGGATCGTGGAGGCGGGGCGGTTTCTCGCGGCGATCCGGGGAGCGATGGCGCTGCACCGGCGGTAGCGGCGGGCCTCGACGGCAGCCACGGCTCGCGAGCTGGCGGGCCCCCTAGCCGAGTCCGTAACGCAAGCCGATGCTGACGACGGGCCAGATGTTGACGAAGATTGACGCGTCGCCCTCGGCCTGCAGCCGTTCGGCCTCCAGGTCGGCGCGGAATCCGGGGGAGTTCATGACCGCGGGATCGCCGGTGGCGGTCATGTCGAACCTGGGGGCGACATTCAACACCGCGCCGAGGTCCAGCACGAGACCGAGACCACGCGCCGAATTCGATCCGAGTCCGACGAGCACGTAGGGCGCGGCCGTCCCGGAGGTCAGCGTGGTCGTCACCGTGAGGACCTCCGGATAGCGGTATCCGCCCCCGCCGATGCTGATCGAGGCGCCGCTCTCGTACGCGATGACGTGCACGGGGTCGTTCGAGCGCATCACCATGCCGCCGCCCGCGCGCAGACGGCCCGCCGCAAAGGAGAACTCGACGCCCAGGGAGAGCAGCGCGGTCGGCAGCGAGAGCTCCGCCGTGCGGTCGCCGGCCAGCCCGAACCTCCCGGTGAGATCGAGATCGAACCCGAGGAATCCGGCCCCGGCCCGGACGGCGACGCGCTCATCGAGCGCCGTGACAACCTCGGCACCAAAGCCGAGCGTGCCCGCGCGCACGCCCAGCGAGACGCTGCCCTGGAAGGCCTGGGCGGGATGAATCGACGCGGTCAGCGAAGTGGCGAGGGCCAAGGCCGTGGCAAGACGCCGGGGCATGTTCGCCCGGAGATCAGCCGTCACTCGCATGCCAGGGGAAGCGGCCGGCGGTCGACATCAGCGCCCCGGTCGAGTGCATACACCCGCACCTCCTCCTCGCCGAGGCCCCCTGTCTGGACGCCGACAATCTCGTCGCTCGAAATCTCCATGACTCTGAATCGGTCATGGAGCGTCACCGTCCCGGCCATAGCGCCCGTCTCCGTGAAAACCTGCCACTCGGCGTCGCCCTCACCCTCCGGGGGCCGAAAGCGCTGTGCCCAGATGTACCCCAAGTCATCCACGATGACGGTGTGCGCGAAGGGGAGCCGCTCGGCCATCTGGACTCTCCTGCCTGTAGATCTCACCAACATGCGCTGAAGGAAACCCGCTTCGTCCCCCGCGTCGGCGACGGTCGAGCTGGCCCACTGGTCCCGGTGTTCCCTGGTTGTCGGCTCGGCCGTGGTTTCGAGGCTCAGCGTGCCGACATCGGCCCCGGTCCCATCCAGGATGCGCAACTCCGGGACATCACTCGTGCCCACCAGCAGGCATTCGCCCCACCCCACACCCAGAGGGCGCGGGGAATACAGCGCGTGCCTGATTGCGGGTCCGCCCAGGAACACCTTGAATTCGGTGCTGACCCGGCCCGGCACGCGGCCCAGCAACTCACCGACCTCGCCGTCGGCAAACCGGTAGTACCCGACCGTGTCCCGGGCCAGCTCATCGAAACCGGATGCGAGCATCTGATCGGCTTCCCAGGCATACCAGCTTCCGTGGGGGAATCGCCCCACACCGCCGATCCGCCGGTCGGCAGCTCCGCGGGTCAATCTGGTGTCTCCCACGCGGGTGCCGTCAAAGGTGAACTCGGTGATGCGCTGATGCCCCTGGTCGAAGACGAAAAGCCGACCCTGCGGGTCAGCGAGGGCACCGGTGATTCGTCGGAACTCTCCAGGTCCCTCGCCCCGCCGGCCCGTCACTGCAATCAGGGCCCCGTCCGGCGAGTGGAAGCTGATGGACGACAGCATGGCGTCGACGATCGCGAAAGTCCCGTCCGGGCCGCGAACCACGTCGACGATCGCCGCGAATTCTCCATTGGCGTCGGCTTCGAGGCCTCCGATGACCATCAGGGGCTGCGAGGCGATCGTCCATGCCGAGGCGTCCGGTGGTGGTAACTGGGCCTGTGCGTCAATGGGTGCCGGCAGGGAGGTCGCGGCCAGGAAGCCGGACAGGGTGAACAGAATGCTACGCAATGGCACCGGGGGGATGGAGGGTGAACGGTCGCGGACCTTGGTGGTACCCGCCGCGCGGGAGGTGGGTTCCGCTGTGGGCCTGCCGACTCTCGAGGTAGGGTCCACGTGGGTCCTCTACGCCGGGTCGATATCAGTCCGGGCAAAATCGTTGCCCTTGAACAGCAACGGCTCACCGGTCGTCCTTGCCAGCGCGTAGGCAAAGCAGTCGCCGAAGTTCAACGCGGCCGGGTGATTGCCCTTCCCGAACCGGCGCCACGCCCGGCGCGCTTCTTCCAGATGTTCCACCGTCACGGGCACCAACTCGATCTCCGCTCGCTGCAGAAGCGTGTCGAGGTCCTGAGCCGCGGGCTCGCCCCCTCGCCGCTCCAGCGCTATGGAAGCCTCGAGTACGTTGGCGACTGACATTCGGCACGGGTGGGCACCCATGATTGTGGCGGCGTGACGCCTCGCATCGGGCTCGTCAAACAGGATTGCAAGCACCGCAGAGCTATCGACAATCACTTGGGCAAGCCGGAATCGTCATAGAGCAGGTCGCCATGCTCGATAGCGGAGGGCCCGGGATCCAGGGACTCGGCACAGCGCTGACCGATGGCAAGCAGTTCTTCAATACGGACATCCAGGTCGCGCCGGCGCTGCTCGCGCGCGAGTCGTTCGCGCAACGCGACGGTGATGGCCCCTGTCATGGTCTCGCCGGTCAGGCGAGCCAGGTCACGCGCCAGCGTACAGGTCTCGTCGTTTTTGATGTTGAGGCCCATGGCAACCCCGAGGGTAGAAAGCAAACGCCCATGTCTACCCTAGCCCGAATCGGGGCCTGAAGCAACACCGGCTCGGGCGTTACGGTAAGGGCGTCAAGGCACCGGGCCGGTGACCAGCTGACCAGAACAACCTACCTCCCCACGATCCGCCTCAACTCCACGATCTCCTCGTCGAGATCCGTGCGCCGCAGCACTGCGGCCAAGTCACCCGCCACGTCGTAAAGGACGACATCGTCGGGCGATGACAGTGTTGCGATCTGGCCAACACCGGGCTCGAACACGAACCACTCCGGCCCCTCGGGTTCGGCGCCCTCCCGCGGGATCCCTCCATAGCGCAACGCCCACACCAGCCCGTCCGCCGCCGTGACCGGCGGGCGATTCGGATACCCCAGCGACAGCCAGCCGTAGGGAGGAAGGGACTCCGGCATCCCCATGGCCTCGAGCATGTCCTCCACTTCGCCTCGCAAATCGCCCAGGTCCCAGGAGTCGAGGAGGGATTCCCGTATGAACTCCACCTGATCAATCGGCAATGGCGTCGGTGCCGGCACCACTGCGGGACGCAGCGTGTCCCGAACAACCCCGTCACGCCCGTACACCGGGATATCGTACGAGTCGTTTTCCAGAACCAAGACCACGGAGTCGAGAACCAGGGCTTCCGTCACCCGGCCAAAGAATCGGAACATCTGCGACGACCCGCCGTTGCCGAAGGGCTCGTACCACGTCTCCGGACCAGCCATGTCGAGGAATCGTCCCGCGAACGCGCCATCCTCGTCGGACAGAACAAGCGTACGCGCAAGCCGCTGCACCGCAGGCTCCGTCGGCGTATGGAAACCGTAGGCGTGGCTCAGCGACGACCCGTCCGAAAACACATCCAGGATCCGGAATCCGAGGTGATCCTCCGCCCGGGCGACTGCGATCGAACTCTGCAGACGGCCATCGAGGGCGAACTTCGAGATCACGTGACCTCTCCCATCGTACGCGAAGAGATGGTCACCGGCCCGCTTCATCCACCGCAAGCTGACGAACTCACCGGGACCCTCGCCCCTTCCCCCGGCCACCGTGTCCAGCGCACCGGCGTGCGTGTAGAAGCGAAGTGTGCCCGTGCTCTCCTGGGCGATGACGACGTGATTCTCCGTGATCACGACTCCCGCCACCTCGAAGAGGGGGTCCGCTTCCGTGTCGCCGACACTCATCAGAGGCACCGGGTCCAGCCGCCATGCCTCCGGCGCGTCCGAGCGGCCATTGCCGCCCCTGGGCTCCCCGGGGTCACCACCGCATCCACACACCACGATCAGCAAGCCGGTTGCGAGCCTCGGCAGGGTCCCTCGGTTGATACGAACCTCCGCGCACCCGATCTTCAGAAGCCCGGATCCCCACTCGTCTCCCCACCCCCAAGATACCATGACCCAGCACAACCGTTCCCGCGCCTGGCTTCTCGTCGCGTGCCTGACCACCGGTGCCTCCTCCCTCCAGGCCCAGGTCACCACCGCCCAGCTCGATGGCCTCCGCCCGCGCAACATCGGCCCCGCCGTCATGAGCGGCCGCATCGTCGACCTGGCCGTCGCCGAATCCGACCCGATCAAGTACTACGTCGCCTCCGCCACCGGCGGCGTCTACAAGACCAGCGACAACGGCATCACCCTCGATCCCGTGTTCGAAAACGAGGGCACGCACTCGGTCGGGGCGATCGCCCTCCACCAGCGCGACACGTCCATCGTCTGGGTCGGCACCGGCGAGCGCGCCAACCGGCAGAGTTCGTCCTGGGGCGACGGCGTCTACAAGAGCACGGACGGCGGCGAGACCTGGACGAACATGGGACTGCGCGACAGCAAGCACATCGGGCGCATCGCACTGCACCCGGACGACACCGACCTCGTCTACGTCGCCGCGATGGGCCACCTGTGGGGCCCGAACGAGGAGCGCGGCCTCTACCGCAGCACCGACGGCGGCGCGACCTGGCAACCCATCCTGCAGGTCGACGAGAACACCGGCGCCGTGGATGTCGCGCTCGATCCCGACCAGCCCAACATCGTCTACGCCGCCACCTACCAGCGCCAGCGCCGCCCGTGGGGCTTCCACGGCGGCGGCCCGGGCAGCGCGCTCCACCGCAGCATGGACGGCGGCGACACCTGGGAGCGGCTGACCGGCCCCGGCATCACGCGCGGCCTCCCCGAGGACGTGATCGGCCGCATGGGCATCTCCATCTACCGCAGCGACCCCCGCATCGTCTACGTGAGCGTCGAGCAGGGGTACCGCTACAACGCGTCCACCGCCTACACCGAGCGGCGCGCGGGCATCTACCGCTCCGAGGACCGGGGCGACACGTGGGAGCTGATGAGCGACTGGAACCCCCGCCCAATGTACGCCAGCCAGATCACCGTCGACCCGAGCGACGACCAGCGCATCTACATGGTCAACAGCTACTCCTTCTCGGACGACGGCGGCCGCACCTTCACCGTCCCGCCCCAGAGCCTCCACGGCGACGACCGCCTCGTCTGGGTCAACCCCTCCGACTCCCGCCACGTCATGAAGGCCGACGACGGCGGGCTCGGCATCTCCTACGACCGCGGGCTCAACTGGCTCTACATCACCGACCTGCCGGTCAGCCAGTACTACCGCGTCAGCGTCGACATGGCCCGCCCCTACAACGTCTACGGCGGACTCCAGGACAACGGCTCGTGGATGGGGCCCAGCGAGACATGGCGCCAGAACGGCATCGTCAACAGCGACTGGACCCGCCTGGGCGGCGGCGACGGGTTCATCAACCTCGCGGACACGACCAACAACACCGTCATCTACACCGAGTCCCAGTACCTCAACCTGTCGCGCTTCGACACGCGCACGGGTGAGCGCACCGCCATTCGCCCCGGCGACCCCGTCGGACACATCGCCGGACGCCGCAACTGGGAGACCTGGCGCGAGGTCGGCACCTTCGAGGAACAGCGCCTCGGCAACGCGATGGCGCCCGCCAACTGGGACGGCCCGTTCATCATCTCGCCGCACGATGCGTCGACCCTGTACGCCGGCACCAACATCATGTGGAAGACCACGGACCGGGGCGACTCGTGGCAGTCCCTGGGCGACCTCACCACCGGCACCGACCGGCGCTCCGTCCCGATCATGGGACAGATGCCCGACGACTACCTTCCCTCGCTCGACGACGGCATCCCCTACTGGCCCACCATTTCGGCGGTCTCCGAGAGTCCGCTCCGCCAGGGCCTCATCTACGCCGGCACCGACGACGGCCGCCTCCACGTCTCGCACGACAGTGGCGCGACCTGGACCGACCTCTCCGCCCGCGACATCTCCGACTCCGACGGGCCCGCCGGCCATTCCGCGCCCGCCGCCCGCGCCGACTTCCCCGGCCTGCCCAACGGCGCATGGGTGAGCGGCATCGAGCCATCCCGCCACGACGAGGCCCGCGTCTACGCCGTCTGGAACAACTACCGCAACGACGACTACGCCAACTACCTCTACCGCTCCGACGACTACGGCCAGAGCTGGGTCCCGATCACCGGCGACCTGCCCGCCGACCGCGTGCTCCGCACCCTCCGCGAAGACCTGCGCAACCCGTCGGTCCTCTTCCTCGGCGCCGAAATCGGGGTCTACTACACCATGGACGGCGGCACGCACTGGACCGAACTCCGGGGCGGCATGCCCACCCTCCCCTTCAACGACCTCGTCATCCATCCGCGCGAGAACGACCTCGTCCTCGGGACGCACGGCCGGGGCATCTGGATCCTCGATCAGATCAACGCGCTGCAGGAATTGTCGGAGGATGTGGTTGGGAAGGGCGCTCATCTCTTCACGATCGAGCCTGCCGTGCAGATCCGTCGGGCGGGTCGCCAGGCCCACACGGGAGATGTGCACTACCAGGGCGAAAACCCCCCTCTGGGCGCAATCATCGACTACTGGCTCGGCGAGACCGTCGGAGACGGCACGGTGGCGGTTGCAATCCAGGATTCCGACGGTGGCCATGTGGCCACGGTGACCGGCACCACGCGGGACGGCATGAACCGCGTGGTGTGGGACATGCGCCACGAGCTGGAAGTGGCCGGCGGCGGCGATGACGTCGCGCCGGGACCGTTCCAGCGCCGCGGCCCGCTCGTCGTTCCGGGGACGTACACGGCGCGGCTGGAGGTCGCAGGCCAGGACGGCGCGGCGGCCGACCTGGCGCAGCAGTTCGTCGTGCGCGAGGACCCCCGCATTGGCGCGTCACCCGGCACGCGCGCCGCCTGGACCGCCACGTTGCTGGAACTCGCCGACGCCTCGGCACGGGCCGCGGACGAACGCTCCCGCATCCAGGACGCGCTGGAAGACATCGCCGACGACGACACCGGCCCCCGCGCCACCAAGCTGCGCGACCTGTCCCGCGAGTTCGGCGAACTGGTCAGCCGCATCGGCCGCCTGTCGGGCGAGGTAGAGGGCGTGGTCGCGCCGCTCACCCAGGACCAGCGCTCGCGCCGCGACTTCTACATGGAAATGCTGGACGTGCTGACGGCCGAGGCGGGGGAGGTGGCGGGTTCGTGACGTAATTGCGTTTACCGGCTGACACTGACCGTGGAGTCGCTCCGTGATGAGGCGGTTGGGGGATCGCGCCCACGAGGATAGCGCGGCTCGTCATCGTACTGTCATCGGGCGCCTATCCGCCGCGCACCTCCAGCAACCCCAACACATCCCCCTTCCCCACCATCTCCTCGTCGCCCTCCAGGAAAGGACGCACATCGGCAACGACCGTCTCCCACGACAGTCCCTCCACTCGCTTCGCCACAACCTCGGGCCAGGTGCACGCATCGAGCGGCACGGCTTCCGCATCGGTCTGCCTGACAGCCGCGTTCAGCAGCTCGATATTCGGCGACGGCCACGTCGGGTCGCTCAAAAGCCAGGCGAGGTCGTAGATGTCCCTGCCCTTGGTCCACGGCCGGCACAGGACCGCGTGCAGCTTGCCCGCCACAAGTGACGCGCGGTCATGATGATGGAGCCTCACCGACACATGCCTTCGGACCAGTCGTGTTTCGGTGACGGCACCGGCGGGCGGATGGGTGTCCACATCGACCTTGACGCCCATCGTCTCTTCCCTGTGCGGCGACAGCCCGGTTTCGTAGAGCGCGCCGCGCACCCGGATCCAGCCGGTATGGACATTCCCGTGGTCACGCACCGACGCTTCAGCCTCGTAGCCCTCCCTACGGAACTGCCGCACGATCGCCTGCGTCCAGCCACGCAGGTCGTAGAGCTCGCGCGGCCCCTCCAGCGCGAAATCGAGATCCTCGGAGTACCTGCGCAGGCCATACAGGAAGCGCAGGGCGGTGCCACCCTGGAACGCCAGCGGCGACATCGCCCCGGCTGCAGGCCCTCGAGAATCCGGGCCTGGATCACACTACCTGCAGTCCGGTCCAGGATCCGGCTGCCAATGCGGACGCCGTCCCATCGAGCCATTGAGGTGCCCACCATCCGGACCCACGTTCGTGCATCCGATCCCGCGACATCGGCCAGAAGCTGGAGACCCAGGCGTGCACGACATCATCTCGAAGGTCGTCTTCAAGACGGGACGCCAGTGCTGATCGTCATCGAGTTCCAGTCCACGGTCGACCATGTCATGCCGCTGCGCCTCTTCCAATACACCGGCAGCGCCTGGCTGGAGTGGGCCCGGCTCAGGGGGGTGGCCGCGGGGGCCGGGATCCCGTTGGTACTGCCCGTGCTGATCTACGGTGGAAGGCCTCGGTGGACACCACCGCTGAAGCTGGCCGGCCTCATGCCCGTCGCCGGGCAGCGGTGGCTTGCGACGCAACCACGGTTCGAATACCCGTTGTTGGAGGAGCGGCGTGGAGGCACGGGAAATCTGCCCGAGAACAATCTGGTCACCGAACTGGTGGCGGTCGCCCGGGCACGAGGGAGAAAGGCGATAGTCGGCGCGGTCTCGCGCCTGCGGGATCGGATGGACGAGGATGAAGGCGGCGCGCTCGATCAGGCGGTTGCCGTATGGCTCAAGTCAGTGATCGCGGATCTGGACGCAGGACTTGGCGCCCAACTGGAGACAGCGGGAACGACGAGGGAGGTGGTGGAAGTGATCAAGCCGAAGACCAAATGGGCGGTACGCTGGTATGAGGACGGCGTGGACGACGGTCGGGAGCAGGGCATCAAGCAGGGCATCGAGCAGGGCATCGTGCGGGCTATCGAGCAGCAGTGGCGGCTGCTGCACAGGCTCGTCGAGCGCAAGTTCGGTGTCGAGGCGGCTCGAAAACTGGCGGAGGCTTCGGCGCGGCAATCGCACCTGGACTTCGAGACAGTCTTCGCCGCCGCGCTCGACTGCGACACGGCCGACGAGTTCATGGCCTGGATGGGCGAGCACGCGACGCCCTCACCGGCAACACCGCATGCGACGGCCGATACATAGCCGCGGCTCGCGCATGAGTGTTGGGGTGGTTGCAACAGGATCAAGGAATGTGTATGATATATGTGACTGTTCACAATAGATACACATCACCGCAACCAGTCCATGCCGCGAATCCATCTGGTCGTCTCCGAGCCCGACCGCACCCGCTACGCCGCCGCCGCCCACCGCGAGGGCCTGACCCTGAGCGCGTGGCTGCGCGCAGCCGCCGCCGACCGTCTTGACCGTCGTGCAGGCAGTGAACCGTTTCGTACGGAAGATGACGTGTGGCGGTTCTTCGCCGACCGCGACGCCGAGGCGGGATGTGGCCCCGAGCCGGACTGGGAGCAGCATCTCGCTGTCATGCGCGCGTCCCGCAGGCGGGGTGAATCCGGAACCTGACGTCGCGAGCCATGGTCTTCGTCGACACCAATGTCCTGATGTACGCGGTCGGAAGGGAGCATCCGCTCCGCCAGCCGGCCCGTCGCTTCTTCGCCGACGCAGCGACGAATCAACAGCCGCTCGCCACGTCGTCGGAAGTCCTGCAGGAGCTGGTCCACGCGTACCTGCCCGTAGACCGCGCACGGGCGCTCGCCGCAGCGCTGCAAATCGTCGAACGGACCCGGATGGAGGTGTGGCCACTGGAGCGCGAGGACGTGATCCTCGGCATCGAGCTCGCCGCGCGGCACCCGACGCTCGAAGCTCGCGACCTGTGTCACCTCGCCAGCTGTCAGCGCCGCGGCGTCACGCGCATCCAGACGTTCGACCGAGGGTTGAAGGCCTACGGCTCTTCGGGCTGACCGCCTGCCCAGGTCCTCCACGCCTCTACATCGGTCCCGAAGTCCTCGCCACTCACCGCTCGCAGGAACGCGATGGCCGGCTCCCGAGTCCGTTCGTGCTCGGCGCCGGCGTGCGCAAGAAGCAGGTCGGGGGTCTCTCGGACCAGCTGTCGTCCGAACTCGGGTGCGATGTCCGTGGCGACCAGAACTTCCAGCATGTCCCCGGTCGCGAACGGATTGGTTCCGTCGAAGAGCGCCAGCAGGTGGCTACGAGCCGCCGACCAGTCGACGGGCTCCAGCGTACCCGTCTCCAGCCCCCTGACCACGTTGCTGGCCATCCTGACGACACGCGGCTCGGGATCGATCAGCGAACCCGCCAGCGCGTGCCATGACGTGTCGTGCTCAAGGAAGTTGCCCAGCACCAGAGTGGCGACCGCGCGCGACGCTGCGGACGAATCCCGGGCGAGCACTTCCTGGGCGAGACGGCGATCCTCCTCGGCCGTCGCGTTGTCGACGAGCTCCCGAATCTGCCTGAGGGTCTCGCGGTCGACTCCCATCCTTCCGGAGAGCAACCGTGTCATGATCCTGTCGACGAATCCGCGGCGCGAGCGGATCGTCCGCGCTGCCTCGTCCAGCGAGCGCAGGTTGCGGCTGTCTGTGGCAAGCACCCTCAGTGCCTCCCAGGTCTCGGGCAGCGCGACCGTCTCGGCGCCGACCGCCCGGTACCGCACACGTCCACTGTCCTCCACCCCGACCACGACGGTGTAGGAGTCGCCCGGTGTCCGATAGACGAACGCGGCCGCCTCGGCGAACCCGAGTTCCTGCTTCATGACGGCGGCGCAGGCGTGGAAGGGCTGGCCGGGAGCCACGTCCTGGATGGCTTCGAAGAGCTCGCCGGCACTCCACTGGTCCAACCCGATGAATTCGACGGGGCCGTCGGGGCCGGGGAGAACCTGGCCGGTGGCAGGGAGCGTGACAGCCGCGAGGAGCGTGGCCAGCGTGGCGAGGGTGCGAAGTGGGCTTGTTTTCATGGGACTGGGCGGGGTCGTTGAGTCAGCTCATTGGCAACACGTGTTGCCTCCTGGGCATCATAGCTACTGTACTTGAACGTGTACTTGCAACCGTGCGCAACCGTGCGGGTCTGCCCGTTCCCTTCCGCCAACGGAGAATCGACATGAGTGCTGGATGGTTGGTCAGACGGGCCGCGGCGACCGTCGCATTCGGGCTCCTCCCGGCGACCTCCGTCCCGGCCGCGGCCCAGACTCGCGTCGGACCACCCCAAGACTCGCTCTCGGCGATCGCTGATGAAGTCCCAGAGGTTCCCTTCGGCCCCGGCGAGGAACTCGGGTATCAGGTCAAGTACGGGGTTTTCGGGATCGGCAACGCCCGTATGACCGTCCCCAGGATCGATACGATACACGACAGGCCCGTCTATGTGACCGAACTGGAGATCAAGGGAAGCGTCCTGGGATACGGTCTCGATCAGCGGTTCTACAGCTGGATCGACACGGAGAAGCTTGTTTCCCGGCGTTTCGGGAAGGACGAAAAGGACCGGCCGCGGGAGTACGAGCTCTTCCCCGAGGAGCGTCGTGTCCACCAGATCCAGAACCGCGACACCACCTGGACGATGCCGACGTCGGAACCCCTGGACGACCTCTCCTTCGTCCACTTCGCGCGCACCCTGCCGCTGGAGGTTGGAGAGACCTACGAGTTCAACAGGTATTTCAAGGAAGACGGCAATCCGGTGATCCTCAAGGTCCTGCGCAAGGACGAACGAGAGACAAAGGCGGGTGTGTTCAGCACGATCGTGGTGCAGCCCATCATCCCGAACAGCAGCCTCTACTCCGAGGGCGGGAATGCCGAGATCCACTTCTCCGACGATGAACGGCGACTGGTGGTCTACATGAAGGTGGACGGACCGATCCTGCCCTTCAACATCACCATGCACCTGGAAGAGATTCGGTAGGCGACGCGCCTACAGCCCCACCACCCGTCCCACCCCTTCCCGGTATCGTATAAACAAAA
>VYAQ01000174.1 GCA_009844885.1 Gemmatimonadota bacterium | reverse complement strand
GTCTACTTAAGGGCGTGATTCCGCACGATTTGGATAGGTTTGGTGGAAAAATTTCTCACCACTGCACGAACATAGGCATCACTGCTCGCCTGTCACAAACGGCGGCGCGGAGTTCCTGCCCTTCCGCAGGACGTTCGCACGGAAGCCATGAGCCTCTGCCGTAGCCTGGCGAGGCTTCCGGTCCTTGCGCGAAGGACCTGGGCGTGATCGCAGGTCAGCGTTTCACCTCGGCGTCCTAAGTTCCAATCCCCCGGGTGGTCCCGGTGTCGTGGAACCACGATGCCTTGGTCAACCAGCATCAGGCGCAGGGAGGTTCAACTCGTGGGACATCCCTCCGACAAGACCATGTCGTGTGTATCGATAGGTGTCCGTAGCGCGGAGCGAGCCACTCCACTCGTGCGCCCCGTCCTCACTCACAGCCTTCTTCTCTCCGATCAGGCTCCAGATTAGGGCTAACCCTTCCCGTTCGAGATAGTCGGCTACAGTCTACCCACTGATTTGCCACCCCACCGTCGCCAAGAGGCCATTACGACCCAGCGCAGCAAAGGGGCACCGAGGAGAATGGCTGGTGCCGGCCATAGAACTCTCCAAGTTGCAGGATCCCACAATTCTGCCATTGGGCCCCTTCTCCTAGTCCTGCCCTCCCGGGGCATAGCAGCCGTACCCGACTTGCCAAGGTGCAGTCCCGCGCGTCATAGAGGCAGTACGGTCCCTCACTGGTGCCACTCCGCATCGACCAGCAGCGGCTCGGCTTCGGCCGCGACCTGCTGAGATTGGGCGAACACCGACTCCACCGAGGCGGCGTCCTCCTCTCCAGCGACGATCTTCCGCGCCAGGGCGAGTACGAGGTCTCGCCGTCGTCTCGGTAGGCGGCGAGGCCGTCCTCGGGCAGCTCACCTCGACGGCCAGCGAGGACTGGAGCTTCTGCGCGACGAGCTTCAGCGCATCCGCCTGCAGGGTGTTCCGGTAGGCCACGAAGACCCCCTAGACGGGTTCGGTCTGGCC
This sequence comes from Gemmatimonadota bacterium, assembly GCA_009844885.1. Taxonomy (GTDB): domain Bacteria; phylum Gemmatimonadota; class Gemmatimonadetes; order Longimicrobiales; family Gaopeijiaceae; genus Bin94. The sequence goes on along the minus strand of VYAQ01000174.1, from coordinate 3,280 downwards.
GGAGCGCCGGGGGGCACTGTAATCCATCTCCGGCCAGGACTCGAGGCTCATAGCCTGTGTGGGTTGTCGGTCCACGGGCCAGTGAACTTGAGCGTTCCCTCCAGCGCTTCCAGCAACCAGTCGTAGGTGTGCATTTGAATGCGACTGTCCTCGAACAACTGGTTCCGCAGCTTGGCGGCATTCGGGCGCAACCGCTCGCGGCGGCCTACAAGGACGAGCCCTTCGGCCTGAGACCGAATGTCGGGGAGGCCGAGGCCGCTGTCCTCTACTGGGCGGCGCGCCTCATCCAAGTTGTCGTGGAGCCACTCTCTCCATTCCTTGATCTGGCTTACGCCCTTTCGGGCATCGCGATCAAACTGGTTGCCCGTCGCCAGAGTCGTGGGTGAGTCGGGAGTTTCGAGCTCGACAAGGATCCATCGAACACCGTTCGAATTCACCTCCGCGAGCAAGAAGTCAGGGATGTACTTCCCGCCGAGCCTTTTCTTGGGAATGCAGAACCGTTGAGGACCCCTGACGAGAGAGGCGAGGATGCGGGGACGACGCTGGAACAACTCTTGAAGGGGTCCCTCCTCGCGCGCATCCTCAAGGACCACGCGAAGCTCCTGTATGTCGCCCGCATCCACGGCCTCCGCGACGGCGTATTGCGTAAGGGCCTCGGATTTCGCAATGGACCACTGTTGGCGTTGAGAACGCTCCGATGCCCGGTTCTTGGCAGCCCGCCGCGCTTGCTTACTCGATGGAGAGGTGTCGTCCGCTGGTGCTACGACCGTCAGCTCATCAGGCCACGCCCGGGCGCGTCCACCGGTGAAGTAAACGACACCGTCATCTCCTATGGACGCCACCTCGTCGACCTCGGAGGCTGCTCCCTGCCGTCGCACAACGTCACCCTTCCGTAGGCGAAGGGCAGACAGTGCCTCCATTCTTCCCTTCAGGCGGAAGTAGTCGATCCAAGCTTCGGCCTCATACGCGCTCTTCGGCTTCGGCGTGGTCCCTGAGGCGTTGGAGCCAATCTCCACCATGCGCACCAACTGGCCCTCGGTCACCCTTGACCGGGGGAGCCCTAGCCGCTGGGCCGTTGCCGCTTGAAGTCGGGCTGCTGCCACGATGCGAGGCAAGGACTTAGCAAGCTTGACGCCGATGCGCTCCGCAAATTCGCGCTGCTGGTCGTCACAGGGAGAGGTCTGTATCCCAATGGCCGAGACCGCGCCCTTCCAGTCTGCATGGGTCATGCCGACTTCCCAACTCCCGATCAGATGTCACTGGTCACTGGACCGTAGGCAGGAATAGGGTGCTGGTCAAGACACTTACCACCCACCCCACCAACATCTCCTGACGGCGTCGAGGTAACGGTCATCCGAGCTCGATGAGGAGGACGAACCGCTAGGGGACACGATTGAGATGCCGCGGCAGGGTGGCGCTCACGGTGAGCCGCCCGCTGACTGTGTGCGTGAAGGCCCTCGCTGGCACGCCGGGCTGCACACCGAGGCGGAGCAGGACGACGAGGGTTCCTGTGAGGGCTGAGGAGCGCGACCGCTCTCGTTGGGTGAGCGACGGATTGCCAGCCAGCCCTCCTCGCACTCCACGGGGCATGGCGTCGGTTTCCGCCCCGCCGGGTCCGGGCCTTTGGGACAGAGGTGCTTCCGGTCAGCCCCGGCGGGCGCCGTCTTCCCCACTGACTGGCTTGCCCGCCTGCGCGGCCTCCCTGCCAGACCTGGCAGCGGGCGGGCGCTGGAGGCTCAGCCCCGCCAGGGGGTCGAAGTCCGCGGGTGACCTGCCGTAGTCCGACAGCCGGATGCCGGTCATGCCCTGGTCGAGGTAGGACGGAGAGCCATCCCCTGCGAGCCGGATGACCATGTCGTAGTCCCTGAAGCCCTCCCCGACCATCCCCCCGGCGGCGAGGGCCATGGCCCGCGCCGCGAGCGCGCCCACGTTCTCGGGCTCAATGGCGAGGACGGCGCCGAAGTCGTGGGCCGCTTCCGCGGCCGCCCCCAGGTGCAGGCGGGCCACCCCCCGGTCGAAGAGCATCCTGACGTTGCCGGGGTCGAGGGCGACGGCCTTCTCGTGGTCCTCGATCGCCCGTGCGTGGCGCCCGAGGCTGGCCTGGATCACGCCCCGTGCGGACAGCGTCTCGGGGTCGTCGGGATCCAGGCGGAGGGACCGGTTGAGCTCCCTGAGGGCGGCGGTGTGACGTCCCTGGTAGCCGAGCACGACGCCGACGGCGCGGAGGGCCAGGGTGTTGTCCGGTTCGACGCGGAGGATGGCATCCAGGTCCTGGACCGCTTCCAGGAGTTGTCCTTCGTTGATGCGGGCCGCCGCCCTGCCGTAGCGAGCCCGGGTGCTGGACGGGTCCAGCGTGACGGCCCGGTCGAAGTCCTCGGCCGCCCGTTCCCACTCCAGGAGCCTGCGCAACGCGATACCCCGGTGGTGGTAGGCGAGGGGCAGTCCGGGAGCCCCGTCGGCGGCCAGCTCGATGGCGCGGTTGAGGTCTTCCAGTGCCTTTCGCGGCTCACCCAGGGCCGTGTGGACGCAGCCTCGGGGGAGGAAGGGGTTGGCGGTCTCGGGGTCCAGCTCGATAGCCCGGTCGAAGTCTCCGATTGCGCCTTCGAGGTCGCCCAAGTCGACCCTGGACCTCCCTCGGTCTTCGTAGAGCCCGGCGCTGTCTGGATCAAGGGCGATGGCCCGGTCGAAGTCCTCGATGGCGAGGCCGTGCTCCCCCCGCAGGGCACGGGCAAGGCCCCTGTTGCGGTACGACTCCCCCTCGCCGGGCGCGAGCTCGATCGCCCGGCTGAGGTCCTCCTCCGCCCGTCGCCCGTCGCCCCCTCTCGCGTGCAGGAATCCCCGTCCCGTGAGCACGGGCACGTCGTCGGGGTGCTCATCGACGAGACTATTCGCGCACGCGACCGCTTCCTTGTACTCCTCGGGCATCAGCTCGCGCGCCAGGCTGCAGGTGTACCCGACCCCCTCGAGCGGCTCGCTCAGGTCCTTCCTGGTGGATTGGTCTTGCATGCGTTCCGCTCCTGTGCGCTGACCCCGGCAGCCGGTTGTCAGATGTCCCGTGGGGTAAGTGCTACCCGGGGCAGAGGAGCATAGTACATACGTTCGGATTTCCGCGCCAGCAACCCGGATCGGGCCACTCCGGTGGCGCGACATCCCGTCACGTGGGGGCGGCCCCGCAACCCTCGAACAGCACCGCCCCCGCAGTGAGCGCCAGCAGCAGGCCGACGACCACAACCCGCGGAACCGACCGCCGCACCCTCTCCCGGGACTCGCGCCCTGCGTG
>VYAQ01000004.1 GCA_009844885.1 Gemmatimonadota bacterium | reverse complement strand
GCAGGATCGGACCGAGCGGCAAGCCGGTAAGTGACCGGATGGTCGAATACGACCTCAAGTTCCTGATCGCGGTGCTCAATTGGGCCGCGAGGTCGAGGGACGACCGGGGCCACCTGCTCTTGGACCGGAACCCGCTCAAGGGCCTCAGGAAGCCCACGGAGAAGAATCCCAACCGGGTGGTGCTCACGGAGGAGGAGTACCGGGCGCTGCTCGAAGTCTCCGGGCGGGTGGACTGGCGGTTCCGCGTCGCGCTCGTGCTCGCGCACGAAACCGGCCACCGGATCGGTGCCATCCGACAGCTTCGATGGCTTGACATCGACTTCGAGGGCCGGGCCGTTCTCTGGCGTGCCGAGCACGACAAGTCGGGGCACGAGCACGTCACGCCCGTTACCGCCGAGGCGCTCGAAGTTCTCGAAGAGGCGTGGAGGCGCAACCCCGGACCTGGGGAAGCTCCGGTGATGCCCGCGCCCAAGAGTCCGTCGAAGTGCATGGGATCCGCGCTGGCGCAAGGGTGGTGGGTCAGAGCCGAGAGGCTGGCGGGGCTGGAGCGCAAGCCGGGAAGGGGCTGGCACTCGCTTCGGCGGAAGTTCGCCAGCGACCTGATGGATCAGCCGCTCAAGGTGCTCTGTGAACTTGGCGGCTGGAAGGAGGCCAGAACGGTTCTCCAGTGTTATCAGAAGGCCGACGAAGGACAGCTTCGGAAGGCACTGGAAGCCCGCAGAAGGTCTCGCGGCTAGACCCGCAATCGGCGGGAGTCAAACGGCTGGAATCCGCCCCTCCTATCTCGTAAGTTCAACATCCAAAGGCAGATGCGAACTTACTCCCGTCCGCCCGACGGGCTGTTGCGCGGCCGCGTGCGCTCCGAAGTCGCGGTCCCCATCGAGGACGCCACCGTCCGCCTGGTGCTCGCCGCGGACACGACCCACCGGCACATCACCGGGACCGATCGGCTGGGCTATTTCGCCTTCCACGAACTGACACCGGGTCGCTACACCCTGAGCGTAGCCCGCATCGGATATGCCCTCCACGAGCAGGGTGTGGATTTGGTGCCGGGATCGGACCTTCACATGGAAGTTGCCCTGACCGAACAGGCCGTCGAGTTGGCCGGCGTGCTGGCCGAAGGCCGCCGGAGCCGGCAGCGCGAGCGGTACGAGCGGTCGGGTGGCGTCACGGTCCAGGAGATGAATCGCCAGGAGCTCAAGGCGATCCCGGGCGTCGCCGAACCGGACCCCATGAAGAGCGTAGAAGTGCTGCCCGGTGTGACCAGGGTGTCCGACTTCACCGCCGCCTTCAACGTCCGCGGCGGATCGGCGGACCAGAACCTGATCCTCCTGGACGGCATGCCCATCTTCAACCCCTTCCACGCCATGGGGCTGTTCTCGGTCTTCAACGGCGACATGGTGCAGCGGGCCGAGCTTCACTCCGGCGGCTTCCCCGCGGAGTTCGGGGGGCGGACGTCTTCGGTCCTGAGGGTCGAATCCGATCTCGGGGACGGGGAACTCGGGGTCGACGCGGGCGTGAGCCTCATCGCGAGCAGAGCCGCGGTAAAGGGCGGCCTGTCGGAGGACCTGCGGGAACGGCTCGGGCTGGCCAGCGCGCGCTGGAGAGTGTCCGGCCGACGCAGCTACCTGGACGTGCTGACCAGGCCCTTTCTGGAAGCTCCTTTCCCGTATCGTCTCAATGATCTGCAGGGTGCTTTCGAAGCATGGACCAGGAACGGAGACAGGGTCCGGATCACCGGCTACTCGGGCCGGGACATCATCGACATCGCGGATCTGGCGATCCTGGGCGGGGACTCCACCGACGAACCCCCCGACGTCAGCATTTTCAACACGGAGTGGCGGTGGGGAAACGACGCCGTCGGCGCTTCCTGGACACGCCCGCTGCCGGATGGCGGGGCGGTGGATCTGCACGGTTCCCTTTCGCGCTTCAACAGCAATTTCGAATTCGACGAATTCGGAGACATATACGTCACGACGCGGATCAGCCGTGCCGCGCTTGGTGGCGACGTTGAGCGTCGCCCTGCCCCCCGTCTGAGCTGGAAATCCGGGGGGGTTGTCGGGCGGCTGAAACACCACAACACCATGGAAAGCTGGGGGCCCGACGCGTTCCCGTCGGGACGCGAAGAGGGTGTGGAGGCGGGCGTCTACTCGCAGGTCCGCTGGAGCCCGAACTCGGACTGGCTGCTGGAAAGCGGGCTGCGCCTGGATCACTGGCGCCCCGGTGATGCGTCCGCCACCACGGTGGTCTCACCGCGATTGGCATTGAAGCGCTTCGTGGGCGACGGCTCCTGGGCCGTGCGGGCCGCCGGTGGGCGCTACTCCCAGTTCATTCTCTCGGTGCGGGACGAAAAGCTTCCTGTCAGCCCGGAATGGTGGATGCTCTCCGGCGCCGCGGCGCCCGTGCTGGTCTCGGAGCAGCTCCAGGCGGGCTTCGAGGGATTCGCGGGTCTGAACGATGACTGGTTCGTCAGTCTGGAGGGCTACTATCGCCGCTTCGAGGGGCTGGCTGCCCAGGACTGGGCCGACGATCCCGACGATCCCACCGACGACCTGATGTCGGGCAAGGGACGTGCCTACGGGGCCGACCTGATGATTCGCAGGGACCTGGGCGAGATCACGGGCTGGCTCTCAGTGTCGCTCCTCAAGGCCGAGCACACGTTTCGCGACACAGGGTCGGGCCTGGATCCGGCGCCCCTGATCAGGTACGCCCCGGTGTTCGACCGCCGACTCGACGTCGATCTGGTGCTCCGCCGCAACCTGCCCTGGGGCGTCGAGACCGGCCTGCGCTGGAACTTCGGTACGGGACTCCCGTACACCCGCCCGCTCGGTCACTTCAGCATCTATCGCACTCAAATGGTCGACCTGCTGGTTGATCCGACCTATGCGACCGGCTTGGTGCACGGCCCCAGAAACGGCGAGCGCTACCCGGTGCAGCACCGGTTGGACGTGACGTTCCGGCGGACGTGGGAGAAGGGATGGGGACGCATCACCCCCTACCTCAACGTGATCAACGCGTACAACCGCAAGAACATTCTGTTCTATTCCTTCAACTACCGGCGGGAGATACCGGTTCGTAACGGAGTCTCGATGCTCCCCATTCTCCCCACCATCGGAGTGGAGGTGTCGTTCTGATGCGCGCGAACAAGTCGCTACGATACGGCGTCACGAGGCTTGCCGGAGCCAGCCAGGGCAGGTGGCTGGCGCTGCCGGCCGCGCTCCTGCTGACCGGTTGCGAACTCACCGACGTCCAGGTCGAACCCGTGCCGGACGTCATTGTCGCCGGCGTGACCGTGGTTGCCACCATTGATCCGCTCGATCCTTCCCGGATCGACACGCGAGCCACCGCGCTGATCACCCGGTTCCACCGCCAGCAGGAGCATCTGGTGCCGGGCGCGAGCGTCCGGATCGTCGGCGAGTCGGGACGAACCCTGGACCTGGCAGAGGAGTCCGACCCTCTCACCACGTGCATCACGCCGTACCCGTATCCGGGTGGGACCCGTCCTCCCGCGGGCTCCTGTCATTTCGCCGCCAAGCTCGAAGCCTGGTTCGCGCCGGGCGAAAGGCTGACATTGCTGGTCACGCTGCCGGACGGTGGAGTGCTGACCGGTGAGAGCAGGATGCCGGGCCTCTTCACTCCGTTGAACATCTCGCTCGAGAACGGACGTTGTCGCCTGAATCCGGACACGGGCTATCGCTTCGAATGGCCCCATTCCGAGGGAAGCTGGGCTTACATCGCGGAAGCCAGATTCGCGGGGCTTGGCGAACTCTGGTCAAGCGAGAATCCCCTGCACCTCGTGGTCACGTTGCGAGGCGCTGCTGCAACCGAGGTGACCTTCCCGCGCGGCTTCCTTTTCGAAGCGCTGGATAATCTACGGGCCGACGACCTGTATCGCGCGTTGCGGGAGGGGCTTCCCGATGGGGCCGGCGCCAAGGTCGCCATTGGTGCCGTCGACCGCAACTGGGCCAACTGGACGCGCCTGGGCCGGATTGAGACCGATGGCGAGGTCAATATCCCCTCCGTCTTCGGCGACGGGACAGGCTGGTTCGGGACGGGGGTGCGCTGGAACGTATCGGTGGAGTCGCGCGGGGCCGGTGGACCGGGCGACCTGCCTCTGTGCGGACCGGCGACAAACGACTGAGGGCAGGGCAATACCCTGCGCGCATCAAAAAACGATGCGTGGCCCACCCCGGATGTCTGGCCACTCTTCCTCTCCGCCTCTACCATGTCGGGAGCCCGCAGCCGAGTTGTAGACCGTTCCGAGCCCGAGCCCAGGACCGCCCCGAGCCCAGGACCCGCATGAACACGGACCCGTACCGATC
>VYAQ01000059.1 GCA_009844885.1 Gemmatimonadota bacterium | reverse complement strand
GCCCCCCGCCGCGCGCCGTCTTCGCACCGCCAGCACCCTGCAGCCCAGCGCGACGGCCTTGTCCGCCACCGCCCTACCGATCCCGCCGTACCCGACGATGCCCACCGTCGCCCCGTCCACCTCGGTCACCGGCGCATCGGCCGCCCAGTAGGACGGCGCGCTCCAGCGCCCCTCACGCTGCGCCCGCACAGCCAGGTCGAGACCGCGCGCAAAGTGGAACATCATCGCGATCACGGTCTCGGACATCGGTTCCGCGTGGATGCCCGCCGAGTTGGTGAAGAGAACGTCGCCGGAGAGCATCTCGGGCCCCAGCGACGATCCCACCCCGGCAGCGCCCGAATGCACCCACTCGATCCCCGGACCGGCCCTGAGCACCTCCGCGGGGATCCCGTAGCCCATGTACACCTTCGCCGACCTCACCGCCTGCAGCAGCTCGGGGGGCGCGCGCTGCACCCCGTCGCCCGAACCGTCGGCCGGAGTCTCCATGAACTTCACCGTCCAGTCTGCGGGCACTGCCCGGACAATCCGTGCGCGTGCGTGGTCGGGAAGCGCCCAGATCGGCCGCCGGTCCATGAGATCGATGACCAGCGTGGCCACGTTCAGGGCGCCACCGCGGCCGCCCTCACGGCGTCAGACGGTTGATCAGGCGCGGGAACGGAACGAGCTCGCGAATGTGCGGCCGGCCCGTAATCCATCCCACCGTTCGCTCGACCCCCAATCCGAAGCCGGAGTGGGGGAAAGTCCCGAACTTTCGCAGGTCCAGATACCACGTGTAGGCTTCCTCGGGCAGGCCCTCCTCGCGGATCCGCGCGAGGAGACGGTCGTGGTCGTCTTCCCGCTGGCTCCCTCCGATGATCTCACCGGCGCCGTCGGGCGCGAGCAGGTCGTTGCAGAGCACCGTGCGCGGATCGTCGGGGTTCTCCTTCATGTAGAAAGCCTTCGCCCCCTTCGGGTAGTTGTAGACGAAGACCGGGCGGTCGAACCAGTCCGAGATGATCGTCTCCTCTACGGCGCCCAGGTCCCTGCCCCACTCGAACTCCCGGCCCTCGGCATTGAGGCGCTCGACGGCTTCGCAGTAGCTGATTCGCGGGAAGGGTGCGACCACCGACTCGAGCCGGCTCCGGTCCCGGCCGAGCACCTCCAACTCGGGACCGCAGCGCTCCAGCGCGCGTTCGACCATGTAGCATACGAACGCTTCCTGAAGGGTCATGTTGTCGTGCGAATCGGCAAAGGCCACCTCGGGTTCGACCATCCAGAACTCGGTCAGGTGCCGGCGCGTCTTCGACTTCTCCGCACGGAAGGTCGGGCCGAAGCAGTACACCTTGCGGAAGGCCGGGCAGGCGCTCTCCACGTAAAGCTGGCCTGTCTGGGCAAGGAACGCGCGTTCGCCAAAATAGTCGGTCTCGAAGAGCGTGCCCGCGGACTCGCCGATGGCCCCCGTGAGAATCGGCGTGTCGATCCGGACAAAGTCGCGCTCGTACAGAAAGTCGTGAATGGCCTGTTCCACCTCCGCGCGCACCTTCAGCCCCGCGCGCTGCAGACTCGACCTCAGCCACAGGTGACGGTGATCCAGGAGGAATTCGACGCCGTGCTCCTTGGGCTGAATCGGATACTCGTCGCTGGCGCCGACGATCTCCACGTCGGATACCGTGAGTTCGTATCCGCCCGGCGCGCGCGCGTCCTCCCGCACCAGGCCGCCGACGGCGACGCAGCTCTCCTGCGTGAGGGACGTGACGATGTCCCAGGTGTCTTCCGGCACGGCCGACTTGACGACCACGCCCTGGACCACGCCGGTGCCGTCGCGCAGGACCACGAAGGCGACTCTGGCGTGCACGCGGACGGAGGCGATCCATCCTGAAACGGTGACCGCCTCGTCCGCGAGGCGGGGAAGATCTTTGACCAGGGACATTGGACTCGAAAGCTACCGGAAGCCTGATGGCCGGTTCAACCCAGCCCGAAGAGTTCAAGCCTGTCGCCGTAGCGCCGCTCCAGCAGGAAGCGGACCAGCGCGTTTTCGTCGGCGGCCAGAAGGGGATCCGCGTCGACCAGGGCGCGGGCCCGGTCCCGGGCCGGAGCGATGAGGTCGCCGTGCGTGAGAATATCGGCGAACTTCAGCTCCGTGCGATGACCATGCTGCTCGGCCCCGAAGAGGTCCCCCTGTCCGCGGATGCGCAGGTCGGCGGCCGCAATCTCGAAACCATCCGTCGTGCCGGCGAATGCCTGCAGGCGGTCGTTCGCCCCTTCGCCGCCGTCGGAGATGACGAAGCACACGCCCCCCTGATCGCCGCGCCCGATCCGGCCGCGCAGCTGGTGGAGCTGACTCAGTCCGAAGCGTTCCGCGTTCTCGATCACCATGGCCGTGGCGTTGGGCACGTCGATCCCCACCTCGATCACGGTCGTGGCGACGAGCACGTGTACGCTGCCCGCCAGGAAGGCCCGCATGATCGCGTCCCTCTCGTCGCCGGGCAGACGTCCATGCAGCAGCGCGACTTCACGCCCCGCGAAGTCCTCGCGCCGCAGCCGTTCGAACTCGGTCTCGGCGGCGCGCAGGTCGGTCTTCGCGGACTCCTCGATCACGGGATAGACGACGTACGCCTGCTGTCCCCGGTCGAGCCTCTGTCCGACCTCGCGGAACACCTGGCCGCGCTCGTCCGGGCCCACGAGGCGCGTGGTCACGGGGCGGCGGCCCGGGGGGAGTTCGTCGATCACGCTGATGTCCATGTGGCCGTGCAGCGCCATGGCGAGCGAACGCGGGATCGGTGTGGCCGACATGACCAGCACATCGGGAGCGGGATCCCGCTCGGCGAGGGCCATGCGCTGCCGCACCCCGAAACGGTGCTGCTCGTCGACCACCACAAGCCCCAGGGCGCGGAAACCGACCCCTTCCTGGATGAGCGCGTGCGTGCCGACGACCAGCGTGGCGTCGCCATCCGCGATCCGGGCAAGCGCCGCCTTCCTGCGGGCGCCGGTCAGGGAGCCCACCAGCAACGCGACGTCCAGCCCCAGTTCGCCGATGCGGCGGGCGTGCTGTTCTGCGAGGATCTCGGTGGGTGCCATCAAGGCGGCCTGATACCCCCCTTCGACCGCCAGCAGCATGGCGAAGAGGGCGACCAGGGTCTTCCCGGAGCCCACATCGCCCTGGAGCATGCGGCTCATGCGGCGCGCGGACGTCATGTCGGCGTAGATCTCGCGCAGCGCGGCGATCTGAGCGCCCGTCAGCTGGAACGGCAGGCGTCCGTGTAGCGCGCGGATGAGCTCGTTGGTGCGCTGGAACGCGATTCCGGGGCGCTCGCGCGTGGCGCGGTAGCGCTCCCTCGCCTGCAGGAGCTGCAGGAAGAAGAGTTCGTCGTACGCGAGGCGGCGTTTGGCGCCGTCCACTTCTGCGAGGGAGCGCGGGCGGTGCAGGGTCTCGAGCGCTTCGGGAAGCTCCATGAGGTCCCGCCGGGCCGCGGCCGGCAGATACTCCTCGGCCCTCACCTGCTTGAGGAGCCAGTCCAGGTTCTGCGAGAAGACGCGCCGGAAGATCCACTGGGGCAGTTCGTCGGAGGCCGGGTAGATGGCGAAGATCCGGCCGGCCGAGTCGGGCGACGGAGTGCCCTCCGAAGCGCGGGCCAGGAGCGTGTGTTCCCGCGGCTGGATCTGGCGGCCATGAAAGAACTTCACCGAGCCGGTGACCAGGATCCGATCGCCCACCCGCATGCCACGCTCGACCCACGGCTGCCCCGGCCAGGCACACGTGATGATCCCGGTGTCGTCCTGGATGACGGCCTGGAAGATGCGTAATCCCGACCGCGTGGGAACGACGCCCTTGCTCCGCACCTCTCCCACCGCGGTCACGTCCATGCCGACCTGGGCGAGTTCAAGGGGCGTGATCGTCGACGCATCGTCGTAGCGCCGCGGAACGTGGTACAGGAGGTCCCTCGCACACAGGATCCTCATGCGGGCCAGGGCCTCCGCCCGCCTCGGTCCGACCCCCTTGAGGAACTGCACGGGCTTGTCAAGCAGGGTCATGACATCAAGCCACCCACGAAGTCCTCCTCCTCGAAGGGCACAAGGTCGTCCAGGGCCTCCCCCACGCCCACCAAGCGGACCGGAATCCCAAGCTCGTCGCGAAGCGCCACGACGATGCCGCCACGGGCGGTCGAGTCCATCTTGGCCAGCACGATGCCGGTGACACCGACAAAGCGCGAGAACTCCCGCGCCTGCACGAGGCCGTTCTGTCCGACCGTCGCATCGAGGACGAGGAGCGTCTCGTGGGGAGCGCCAGTGTGGCGCTTGTGGATCACCCGTTCCACCTTGGCCAGCTCGTTCATCAGGCCCCGGTGGGTGTGCAGCCGTCCCGCCGTGTCCACGAGCACCATGTCCGTGCGCCGAGCGAGGGCCGC
>VYAQ01000019.1 GCA_009844885.1 Gemmatimonadota bacterium | reverse complement strand
GCTTGTGGGGGGGCCTCGAGGACCCGCACGACCTGCGGGTGGTTCTGGGGCGGGTGCTGGGGTAGCGGGCGCGACGCGCCGACCGCAACCGCGGGAAGCGGCGCGGAGCCGGGGTTTCCGCGGGCACCCTGGCCGGCGGGGCTGTTCGCGAGCGCGAGTCAACCCCATGTTTCGAGTCTGCCGACAAGATGGGCGCGAGCACGCACGGTGAGACGACCGGCGCCCGCGCACGCAAGCATGTGAAAGGATTCACAAGATCATGACCTCCCCCTGCCGCACCCGACTTCCTGCCGCGATGGCACTGAGCCTGACGCTCGTCTTCTCGCTGGCGTATTCGCTCATTGCCGCTCTGCCCGCCGCCGCTCAACAGTTCGGGGGTGTGGCCGCCGTTGCGGACGGCCAGGTGCTCGTCGGAGAGCCCGGCAACCAGACGCTGCCCGGCATCGTGTACGTGTACGCTCGCTCGGGCGACGGCTGGACCGAAGCCGGCAGACTGACCGTCTCGGCCATCGGCGCAGCCCCCGACGGGTTCGGCCGCTCTCTGGACGCGGACGGCTCCGTTGCCGTCATCGGTGCCTCCGGATGGGACGGTGGACGCGGCGCGGCGATGATCTATCAGCGGAACCAGGCGGGCGATTGGTCGGAGGTCGCACGTCTGTCGCCGGACGGGCTCGGCGACGACGCTCGCTTCGGATCGGCGGTGGCAATCGACGGGGGCCTGATCCTCGTTGCCGCGGCCGGGGCGAACGACGGCGCTGGCGCGGTCCACGTGTTCACCGGAAGCGGTGCCGACTGGGTATCCACGGCCGAGGTGTTGCCCGTAGAGGGCGCCGGGCAGGGATTCGGGACGGCGTTGGCGTTCGCTGGCGGCGCCACGCTGGTCACCACTGCGGCGAGCCGCGACGCGCCGACCGAAGTCTACGGATTCACCGTGGACGCCACGTCCGGGATGGCGGGGCCGGTTGCACGGCTCGAAGCCGGTACGGATCTCGGCGAGCGAAACGGCTTCGGGGCGGCGCTGGCGGTGCGCGGATCGGTCGGCCTTGTCGGCGCGCCCGGTGCTGCGGGTGGCGCGGGGGCCGTGGTTACTTTTGCACTCGACGCGGAAACAGGAGCGTGGGCACCGGACGGAGTCCTGCGGCCGTTCTACAGTTCCGGCCGCGACCAGTTCGGGTCCGCCCTCGGCTTCGACGGCGGCCAGCTGTGGGTCGGCGCTCCCGGGTCGAACACCCGGATGGGCGCGGTCTACCGCTTCGACCGCGACGCAGCGGGATGGGGCGGGGTGACCCTGTCCGCACGGGACGACCTGGCCGAGAACGCCTCGTTCGGCAGTTCCGTGGTCGTTGCGGGCGACGTCGCGGTGGTCGGCGCCGGCGGCATCGACAGCCGGGCCGGTGGTGCGGTCATCATGGCGCGCGGGTCCGGGGGGATGTGGACCGGAGGCGACCTGGTGATCGGCGACCATCGGGGACTCCCGGCGATCGTCGGTCTGGAGGACGAGATCCCCTGCGAGGAGGGAGACGCGGCGGGCTATGAGTGCGACAACGTCAACATCATCTCGTTCCTGCCGATCAAGGAGATGGCGGGCGGACGGGGCGCCCGGCTGAACGACATCTGGGGCTGGACCGACCCCGAGACGGGGCGGGAGATCGCCATCGTCGGGCGCACCGACGGAACCGCCTTCGTCGACCTCACCGACCCCTACAACCCGGTCATGCTGGGGGATCTGCCCAAGACGCCCGGTTCGTTCAGCAGCGTGTGGCGCGACATGAAGGTCCACGACGACCATACCTACATCGTGGCGGACGGCGCCGGCCAGCACGGTGTGCAGGTATTCGACCTGCGCCGCCTGCGCGAGGTGCGCGGCGAGCCCGTGACCTTCGATCCCGACTTCCTGTACGACGGCATCGCCAGCGCCCACAACATCGTGATCAACGAGGGGACCGGATTCGCGTACGTGGTGGGCAGCAGCGGCGGCGGCGAGACCTGCGGCGGCGGCCTGCACATGCTGGACCTGAGCGAGCCTTCGGAACCCGCCTTCGCCGGGTGCTTCTTCGACGGCCAGACGGGACGGCGCGGCACGGGCTACTCCCACGACGCGCAGTGCGTGATCTACGACGGCCCCGACGAGGACTATCAGGGCCGCGAGATCTGCCTCGGCTCCAACGAGACGGCGCTCAGCATCAGCGACGTGACGGACAAGGACAATCCCGTCATGGTTTCCATGGCGGACTACCCCGCGGTCGCCTACGCGCACCAGGGCTGGCTGACCGAGGACCACCGCTTCTTCTACATGAACGACGAAGGGGACGAGCCGCAGGGCCTGGTCGAGGGCACCCGCACGCTGATCTGGGACGTCGAGGACCTCGACGAGCCGGTCCTCGCGGCCGAGTACATCGCCGAGACTCCCGACACCGATCACAACCTCTACATCCGCGACAACCTCATGTACCAGTCGAACTACGGCGCGGGGCTGAGGATCCTCGACATCACCGACCGCACCGATCCGGTCGAGATCGCGTACTTCGACAACTCGCCGTACGGCGGGGCCTCGTGGAGCAACTACCCCTACTTCGCGAGCGGCGTGGTGGTCATGACCAGCACCGGCGACGGCCTCTTCATCGTCAGGAACACGGGCAGGCGGAATCTGATTCCGTAACGGCGATGACCGCACGAGGGCACGGTGGGGGCGGGGCGCGCGCGGCCCGCGCTGCGGCGTGGGCCGCCGTGCTCCTGCTCGCGTGCGGCGCCGACGATCCGGTACGGCCCCAGGCGCCCGCGACGCTGGAGTGGGTTGCGCTTACGACGGCGCTGCAGGAGCCGGTAAACATCGCGGTCATTCGCCCCACGGTCGCGGCCAGGGGTGTGGTGCTGGCGTTTCCGTGGGGCAGGGGCGACTCGGACCTCCTGCTCAGCCTGATCGACTCCTACTGGGACGTCGCGGCGCCGGCGGCGGGGTACGCGGTCGTCGGCGTGGAGGTGTACGGCCCGGGCATGTCGGACGGCGGCGAGTATGTGATGGACGCCGTGCTGGAATGGATCGACGCGAACTTCGTGGGGGCGGCGAACGACATCGTGATGACCGGGGCCTCGGCCGGCGGCATCGGCGTCTTTCACGCGGCGCTCGCGGTGCCCGACCGGGTGGGCGGGATCATCGCCATGCCGGGGCGCTATGAGGGCGGTGCCTCGCTGGTGCCGTTCGCCGGCCTTCCCGTGTGGATGATGGTGGGGGAGGAAGACGGCAACTGGGTCGACCGGTCGCAGGCGACGGCCGATCTCCTGGAGGCGGCGGGCGCGGATGTCACCCACGAGGTGCTGCCGGCCCAGGGCCACGTGCTGATCGTGCCGCAGGACGAGCTGGTGGCGTGGATCGAGGGCAGGTAGGGGCCGTGTGCCGCGGAGACTCGCGTGGGGGCGGGCGGTTTGCGTCGCTTGCGCTTGCGGTGGCGGTGTTGGGGGCCTCCGGCGGCATTCGGGCCCAGGAGCCGCCGCGGCAGCCGATCGAGGTGACGCTGACCGAGGGGACGAACATCGCGGCCGCGCTGTCGCCCGATGGCACCGTGCTCGCCTTCGATCTGGTGGGCCGGATCTGGGTCATGCCGGTCGAAGGTGGCCGCGCCGTGCCGATCACGGACCCGGTGGGCGACGCGCGCCAGCCGTCCTGGTCACCGGACGGGGCGCGTGTCGCGTTCCAGGCGTACTGGGACGGCAACTACCACGTGTGGAGCGTTGCGCCGGACGGTTCCGGGCTGCGCCAGCACACGCGCGGTCCATACGACCACCGCGAGCCGCACTGGTCCCCGGACGGGGACAGGATCGCGTTCAGTTCGGACCGGATGGGCAGTTACGACATCTGGATGCTCGCGGTGGTCGGCGGGGCCGTGACCAGAATGACCGAAGCACCGGGAAGCGAGTATGGGCCGGCCTTCTCACCGGATGGTCGCCGCCTGGCATTCGCGGCGTCGGGAAGCGGTGACGCGGCCGGGATCTGGGTGCTGGAGGAGTTGGGGGGTGACGCGGGCACGCCGCGCCGCGTGGCCGGCGCCGATGGCGGGCAGGTCAATGCACCGGGATGGGACGCCCGCGGAGAGTTGTTGGTCTACAACGAGATCGGCGGGGGACGGTCGGTGCTGCGGGCGGTCGCCGCGGACGGCAGGGACGGCAGCGGCGGCAGCCGCGGCGAGACCGGGCCGCGAGTCCTCACGGGTGACGATGAAGACGTCTTTCCCTTCCGCATCGCGGCCACTCCGAGCGGCTTCATCTACACCTCCGACGGCCTCGTCCGCCGCCGCGGATACGAAGGCAGCGGCCTCGCGAACATTCCGTTCACGGGCACTGTGACACTGGACCGAACGCCATATGAGCGGCGCCCGCGCGATCTCCTCGCGCCGGGCACCTTCCCGGTGCGCGGCATCGTGTCGCCCGCGGTGTCACCGGACGGCCGCCGCATCGCGTTCTCGGCGCGCGGCGACCTGTGGGTGCACACCATGGGCGGTGACACGGAGCAACTGACCGACGATCCCTGGATCGAGATCGATCCGGCATGGTCCCCCGACGGCTCACGGCTCGCCTTCTCGTCCGACCGCGACGGGAGAACCGACCTGTACGTCCGGCGCATGGCCGATGGCAACACGGTACGCGTCACCGAGGGAGCGGGCGCGACCATGGCGGCCTGGTCGCCCGACGGCAACCGTCTCGCGTTCGTGGGTTCCGGCTACCAGGTCGGGATCAGCGTGGTGGAGCTGGCTACGGGATGGGTGCGTACGCTCAGGTCGGGGCTGAACGGCGCCGGCCGGCCCTCGTGGTCCCCGGACGGACGGTCCATTGTCACGTCGGTCCACCAACCCTATGCGGACCGGTTTCGGGAGGGCGTGAATCGCGCCGTTGTCATACCGATCGAGTCCGCGCAGGCTGCGGACGGCGGACTTCAGGCGGCTTCCCG
This sequence comes from Gemmatimonadota bacterium, assembly GCA_009844885.1. Lineage (GTDB taxonomy): Bacteria > Gemmatimonadota > Gemmatimonadetes > Longimicrobiales > Gaopeijiaceae > Bin94. The sequence goes on along the minus strand of VYAQ01000019.1, from coordinate 59,819 downwards.
GCCATGGCAGGGTCCGGCGTGGAACGGCCACGTTCACGGGTCCCACACAGCCCCGCTCGCGCAGGAATACGAGCGCTTCCTGGATCTTCCGGCGCATACCTCGATCGGCACGCGCGGCACCGACGGTCCGGTCCGGTCACCCGACGGCAGGTGGCTGGCCTACGTGGCCGGCGGGGTACTGTGGGTCGTCCCGACCGAGGCGGACGGCAATCCCGCCACCTCTACGCCGCGACGGCTCACCAACGAAGCCACCGACGATCCCACCTGGACCGGTGACTCGCGGTCCATCGTCTACCTGGGCACGGACCGTCTCCGGCGCGTCGACCTGCTCGACGGGCGCATCGAGGACATTCCGCTCTCGCTGACGTGGTCGCGGCCCGCGCCGCCGGAGTCCCTGCTGATCCGTGCGGGGGCAATGTGGGACGGACGCTCGGAGAAGCTGCGCCGCGAAGTGGACATCCTCGTCGAGGGGGGACGCATTGTCGAGGTCGCCGACCGTGACCCCACGCGTACTGCGGCCCGGGTGGTCGACGCCGGCGACGAGGTCGTGATGCCGGGCCTGATCGAAATGCACGCGCATGGCGGTCTCGCGTCCGGCGAGCAGGTGGGGCGAGCCTGGCTGTCCTACGGTGTGACCTCGGTGCTTTGCCCGGCGTGCGATCCATGGGAGATGGCCGAAGCGAAGGAGGCGAGCGGGTCGGGCAGGCGCAACGCGCCGAGATGGTTCGGCACCGGGGGGACGATCGACGGCAGCCGGATCTACTATCCCGGCGCTCCCGCGCTGGGCGCACCGGCGCAGCTGGAGCTCGAGATGGCCCGCGTCGACGCCCTCGGCTACGACCTCGTCAAGACCTACGTGCGCCTGGCCGATCCCGTCCAGAAGCGCGCCATCGAGGAGGCTCACGCGCTCGGGGTGCCGGTCACCTCCCACGAGCTGTATCCAGCGGTGGCGTTCGGAGCGGACGGCGTCGAACATGTGCGGGGCACGAGTCGGCGCGGCTACTCGACCAAGGTCTCGGAGCTGTCGCGCAGCTACGGCGACGTGGTCACGCTCCTCGCGGCCTCCGGCATGACGATTGCCCCGACGGTCGGGATCTACGGCGCCTACGGCCTCCTTGTCGCCGAGGACCCCTCCCTGTTCGACGATGCGCGCGTCGAGGCCTTCTTCCCCCAGGCCCCACAACTGGCGCGGCGGCCGGCGGACCTGGAAGCGGCGCGGCGGCCGGTTCGGGACATGGCCTCGCTTCCTCGCCGGGTGGTCGAGGCGGGCGGCCGGGTCATCATGGGAACGGACGCGCCCATCAATCCACCGGGGATCAGCCTCCTCGCGGAGATGGAGGCCCTGGTGCGCTACGGCGAGATGCGGAGCGTCGACGTTCTCAGGGCGACGACGTCGGTATCGGGGGAGGCCCTGGGCCAGGCGGGCCGCCTGGGGGTCGTCGCTCCCGGCGCCATCGCCGACCTGATCGTGATCGGCGAGGATCCCACACGGGACATCCGCGCATTGCGGGACCTCCGGGTCGTGATTCTCGGGGGCCGGATTCACGAGGCGGCGGCACTACTGCAGCGAGCGGGGCGACCCGGATCGGGAGGCGCGCCGGGGGCTCGGTGAACCTTCCTGCACCGTGACACGTAGGGTTGGAATCAGGCGCAAGAGCGCAAGACAGGACGGACAGGACCACACCGGAGGAAGAGAATGCTGGGATTCGTGATCCATATGCTGGCCAACGCCGCCGCCCTTTTCCTGGTTGGTCGAATGGTCGACGGGATCAACGTGCGCGACGCCAAGGCGGCGCTGTTCGGAACGCTGGTGCTCGGGCTGGTCAACTTCGTACTGGTCTGGGTTGCCGGCGCCTTCATGCCTTCGCTCGGCATCTTCATGATCCCGGCGCTGCTGGTGCTCAACGCCGTCGCGCTCATGGTTACGGGTTCCGTGATCCGGGGCATGGAGGTCAGGAACTTCCGTTCGGCGTTGATCGGGTCAGTGACGCTCGCGCTCGCGAACCTCGTGCTCGGCCTCTTCTTCGGCTAGCACGCCGGACGCGGTCGCGCGTCTTGCATTGGCAGTAGCCGTCGCTATACTAGCGGCACGGATGGCGGTGCCCGGGTGCGGCTCGCAAACGGGACCACGCGCAACGACGCAATCAGGCACGAGGATCCTGGGATGAATCTCCGAGCCCGCAGTCTTCTTGCGATCAGCGCGCTCTCGGCGGGCGCATGGGGGTGCGCCTCCGGCGGTGGCGGACCGCCCGTCGCCGGAGCGCAGGCGGAGGCCCTGTTCTCGGCCTATTCGGGACGCTGGGAGCTGGACGAATCCAGCAGTACGGCCCAGATCCCCAATCAGTTGGAGGGCGTGGCCGACGAAGCGCCGGTGGCGGACATCGCCCGTAACGAGAGCCGCACGATGCGCCGCTACCGCCGGATGGTCGAGTCGCGGCGCATGTCGGTCTCGGACATGCGTGCGACCATCGAAGTGCTGCGCAGGCGGCCGGAGACGCTGTTGCTTCGTGCCGGCGCGTTGGAGCTGGGATACACGCCGGTACCGGGCACGACCATCACCGTACCGATGGACGGCACCGAAGTCGAAGTGCGCGAGGGCGAACACAGGATTCGGACCAGGGTTTCGTGGCAGGGCGCGATCCTGAGCCTCGATCACCATGTTGTGGGTGGGGGCCGGGTCCGCGAGCAGCTGGAGGTCATCGGTGACCGGCTGATCATGACCCGCACGATTGTGGCCAGCGGTCCGAGCGAGCCCCTCGTGCTGGCGTACGATCGTAGCTGATCCGCACCGACGGCCGATAGCGTGAGTCGGGGCGTTCACGGGTCTGGCGTGGAGTACAACGGGCACACGGGCGCACCGGGCAGGGCGGTCCATGAGCGCTGACGGGTGGCTAACCCTCGCGGTCGTCTCGGTGGCCGTCGTGGTGCTGGCCCGCGAACTGGTGTCGCCGGCCGTCACCTTCGGAGCCGCGGTCGTGGTCCTCATGGTGGCGGATGTCGTGAGTCCGGGAGAGGCGTTCCAGGGGTTTTCCAATCCGGCGCCGATCACCGTCGCCGCGCTCTACATTCTGGCGCGGGCGGTGGAAAAGAGCGGCGCGCTGCAGCCCCTCGTGCGCGCGACCCTCGGGAAGGCCCGCGGTCTGCGCACGGCGCTCGCGCGGATTACGGTTCCCGTGGCCGCCTCGTCGGCGTTCCTGAACAACACGCCGATCATCGCCATGCTGGCCCCGCAGGTGGCGGAGTGGGCGGACCGGCGCGGAGACTCGGCGTCCCGCTACCTCATGCCGCTCTCGTTCGCCGCCATCCTCGGGGGCATGACCACGCTGATCGGCACATCCACGAACATCGTGGTCTCGGGTCTTCTCCAGGCGGAGGGACATGATCCCTTCTCGATGTTCGAGTTGACGCGGCTGGCCCTGCCGATGGCGCTGATGGGCCTCGTGATCACCATCGTGCTCTCGCCGATGCTTTTGCCGGACCGGCTGCCGCCGCGCCAGGAGGCGCGTGCAGGGGGCCGGAGCTTCTCGGTCCGCATGGTTGTCGAGCCCGGCGGGCCCGTCGATGGGCTGCCGGTCAGCGAAGCACGGACGCGGTTCCCCGAAGGTGCCGTCATCGTGTACTTCGAGCGCGACGGCGAAGGAGCGGCGCAGATCTCGGGCAGGACGGTGCTCAGAGGCGGCGATTATCTGACGCTGGTGGGAGGGATGGACACGGTGCTTGAACTGCACGACGTGTCAGGCATTGCGTCGGCCCAGCAGCCGCACCTGCCGCATGAGGTGGGCAGCCCGCGCCACGCGTATTTCGAGGCGGTAATCGCGCCGGAGTCCCGGCTGGTGGGCCGCTCGCTCGTGGACATCCAGTTTCTGGCGCGCTATCAGGGCACGGTGGTGGCGATCCACCGGGCGGGGGAGCCGATCAAGGGCCACCTCGCGCGGGAACCCCTCCACGCCGGCGATACGCTGCTGCTCATCTCGGACCGGGGCTTCGGCGAGCGCTGGCGCCACCGCAACGACTTTCTGCTCGTGCCCCGCCTTGGAGACACGGCCCCGGAGGCGACGGGGAAGGCGGCGGTCGTGGCGGGTGTCGCGGCGGTCATCGTGCTCGGCGCCGGCCTGGGCGTACTTCCCATCCTGCACCTGTCCCTGATCGGCGCGCTCGTCCTGATCGGCTCGGGCATCCTGACCACGAACGAAGCCAAGGACTCGATCGATTTCGAGGTGATCATCGTGATCGGGGCCGCGTTCGGACTTGCCGCCGCGGTCGAGAGCTCCGGCCTCGGCCAGTCGGCCGCGCAGCTCGTCAACGATGTCCTCGGGCGCTTCGGGCCGCAGGGCGCCATGGCGGGACTCGTGATCAGCACCGTGGTGCTCAGCTCCTTCATCACCAACAACGCGGCCGCCGCGCTCGTTCTTCCCATCGCGCTAACGACGGCTGCCGACTTCGGGATCGACGCGCGCGCCGCGGCGGTCGCCGTCGCGCTTTCCGCTTCGGCGTCCTTCATGACGCCGGTGGCCTACCAGACCAACCTGATGGTCTACGGCCCGGGGGGGTATCATTTCGGGGACTATGCGCGGCTCGGCACTCCGCTCACGCTGGTCGTTCTCGTGGTGCTCCTGATGACGACGACTCCCGGCTAGCCGAGAGGGACCGCACACCCCGTCACGGACCGTCGCCGCCGTCCGAGGTCAGGTGCCGCAGCACGCCCGGCATGGCCATGGCAGCCAGTGCGTCCAGTTCGTCCGGACTCCGGTTCTGTACGGGGTGGGCCACCCAGACGACCGCGGGATCGAAACCGAGAGAGCGCGCCTGATGCGCCGCCGCGTCCTCAAAGGCCGTCGTGGCCACGAGGAGACCGGGAACGCCGCGATCTTCCAGCATCCTGATGTCATGCAGACCGCATGATACGCAGGAGCCTCAGTCGGCGAGCGCCACGATCACCGCGTCCGCGCCCTCCGCGATCGCGTCCAGTGTCGGTGCGGCGGCAGGCTTGGCGTTGGTCGGCTTGGCGAAGCGCCCGGTGGCGATGTCCAGCGCCCGGAACCGTGCCTCGAGACAGTCCAGGAATTCGTCCGAGCGGGTCTTGCCGATGTCGAACAGCGCCACGGTTCTGCCCGTCAGCGAGGGCAGGGGAGGTCGGCGGGGGCGGATGGCCGGAGCGGATTCGGACGTGGGGTCGTGCAGACGGGTTTCGGGGTTGTTCATTCGCTGATCTCTCGCGTGATGGGGTGGGATTCCTCGTGGTCGCGTCCTCCCGGCCAGCCCGATAGGATGGCGGACATCAATCCGGCCGGGCCGCCCGCGCGGACCAGAAGGAGGCCGTCAGGATGGAACTTGGGTACCTGCTCGCCCCGGCGTGAGTGCGGCATTCCCTCCGCTACGCCGTCCGCTCCGGCTACGACCTCCGCACCCGGGCGGGACAGGGCTGCCTGAAGGTCGGCCGTAATCCGGTCGCGGTGCCATCCAGCCCCGCGGTAGATGGCGTAGTGCTCGGGGGACAGCACGAGGATCGCCTGCACCCATTCGCACAGCTTCGGATGCCCCACGGCGCTGAGTGCCATTGCCAGGGACCGGGTCAGTTCGGCGGGGGTGCGCGCCTTCTGGTCCCAGACGCCCTGGACGCCGTCTCCAGCGAACACGGTGACTGCGCTCGAACCGGGAGCAATGCCTCGCGCCTCGGCAAGCGGAGTCCAGCCGTCATCCGACTCGTCCTCGGCGAAGCAGAACGTGTACTTGCCGGGCGTCCCCAGGGTGGCGCGATCGATTTCGCCCGGCCGTCCGCCACCGACGTTGCGGACCACGAGGTTGAGTGCGCGGCCGATCGTCGCGTTGGCGCGGTTGCCCTGGCCGAGGGCGTTCATGCCCGAGTTCATGCCCAGGCGCTTCGCGACCGGACCGTTGACGATGACGACGGGACTGGAGAAGCAGGTGCTGCAGGTAACCCCGTGTAGGGTGAACCGGGGATCCAGCGCAGCCTGGAGGGCGGTCAGGACGACCGGAAGGTACTCGGGCTTGCAGCCGGCCATGACCGCGTTGATCGCCACCTTCTCCACGGTGCATGGGGCCATGTCCGGCGGAATGCGGCCGACGATCTCGTGCGGATCCCGTCTCGTCCCCGCGAGCATGCGCAGGATGCGCTCGGGGGTCGGAGGCACGACGGGGAGCCCGTCGGTCCAGCCACGGTCGTAGCACGCCTCGGTCGGGTCGACCCGGTCGCCGAGTACCACTTCGCGCGCACGAATCCCGGTCTCGCCGTAGCGTACCCGCAGCACCTCGGGCACGCCAGGGTCCACCGAGCGGGAGCCACAGCCGGGCCGATGGGATGGAAGTTCCTCGCCGAGCGTTGCCAGCCCGGTCAGGGTGCGCCAGCTGGCCGCGTCCCATCCCTCGGTCCGTCCCCTTTCGCGTTGACCCTCCAGCCGTATCAGCGTGGGGACCGTCACAATGTCCAGGCGGAACGAATGTTCCAGATCGCGGTCGTCCACCGTGGCCAGAGAGGCGGGGAGGAAGGCGTCGTCGTCCTGCCAGTACACCTTGAGCGAGTAGCCCGCGGCCACGATCTGCCCGAGTACCGGTGCGACGAGGTGGCAGGTCTCGCAGTCGTCCTTGACGACAGCGACGAAGCGGGGCGGGGGGGGCGTGGCAGTCCTCGCGGCTGGTGGACAAGTCGGGTCGATTCCACCGGAAGATGCCACGCGGACCCCTCCGGCACAACGGAGGTCCCGAAAGTGGGTGGAGGCCGAAGCGGGCGCCCACACGCACCCACTCCGGCCTCCTCTACGCCGGCCGCCGGAGCGGCGCGGCGGCACCCCGCCGACTATCCGAGCCAGTAGCTCAGCTTGAGCATGAATACGTCCTGACCGGGCTCGCCGAGCAGGGTGTCGAGATCGTTGCGGAAGGAGAAATCACCGGTCTGGGCGTAGTGGTTTCGTCCTTGCGACCAGACCAGGAAGAGCGCGGAACCGGGCTGATACTCCCAGCGCAGCACCACGTTGGAACGAAACTGCTTGAAGTTGAAATCGGGGTTGCGGAGGGGCTCGGCCGCGCCATCGCCGTCGATGTCGGCCAGGAGGCTCCCATCGCCCTCGTCGGTGGTCCCGATATGGGCGAAACGGTCCGCGTAGGCTGTCGCTCGCGAGTCCGTGATGCGTTTGAACGCGTTGTAGTCGGCTGCCGAAACGAAGGGCTGCGCGTAGACCTGCAACGACAGGTTGGGGGAGAAGGTCCAGTCCGCCCGGGCTGTGATGCCGGCCGTCGTCTGCGACAGTTCTGCGAAGATATAGTTGGGGACCTCCGCGCCGAAACGCCCGACCCACTGCAGGTCTTCCTTCCGCCAGTTGACGAACGGACCCGCGCTTATGGTCGCGCGCGGCGACGGGCGCCAGCGCAGGTTGGCGTCGGCCCCGTAGGACCAGGATCCGCTCTCCGGACGGACCTGCCAGTTGTTGCCGGCTTCGAACTGCAATTGCTTGCGGGAATCCGACCAGAAACCGTACCAGCCTCCCCACGAATGGTCGCGCAGCAGCATCGGGCCGCCGCGCAACATCGTGTTGGACAGACCCTCCGACTGCCTCATGACGCCGATGTAGCCGCCCCAGAAGTTGTTGAGGGTAAAGCTGGCGTTGGCGTTCGCGCCCTTCGAATAGGCCTCTCCCCCGAAGCTGTAGGGGGTCCAGGCGTTGAAGTTGAGGTTCCAGCGCTGCAGGTGCTCGGTTGGCCGGAAGTGCTGGTAGCCGACCCATACGAAAGGCGCCACGAAATCCCCTTCCCGCATGAAGCCGAGATCGTTGGAGTCGAAGCCGGGCGAGCGAGCCATCGCGCCGGTCGCGAACCGCCAGTAGCCCCCCGAGATCTTGGCCAGGGTCGCCGAACCCGCCCAGCCGCCCAGTGAGGTGCGCGTCGGGTCGTACTCGACGTGGGCCGCATCGGGGCGCTGGAAGTAGCGGGCCGGGGAGCGCTGCGTACGGGCGATCGCCGCCGCCGAGCCCCTGACTGCGGAGCCGAGCAGATAGCCGGAGACGATGAATCGGTCATCGCCGAAGCGGTGGCGAGCGTCGATGCCTCCGGTGTAGGCGCCGGCGTGGAGATCGAGCGCCTCCGCACCGGCCGGGTCGCGGCGCGTCCAGGTGGAGATCATCCCCACGGCGCTCTTGCCTTCGCGGAAATCCCTGCTAACCCGGGCCATGCCGTACTGGGCGCGTGGCTCGACCACCTGGTCGCTGGTCGCACCGCCGTCGTTGGCGAGGAGCGCCTCCTCCTGCCCCGTGAGCGCGTGCAGGACGCCGAGCGACCAGCCGGAACTCGTCTTGCCCGACAGTTTCATCGCTCCAAGGATGCGAGTCCTGTCGGGGGCGTCGAAGTAGCCGGACGACTGAACGCGTCCCTGCGGTGACCGGCCGATGCGCCGGGAATAGAAGAGACCCTCGCTGGCCATGTCCCCGTCTCCCTCGGAGAACCGGAAGGAGAAGATGCCGGAGCCCTCCACGAAGAACGGACGACGCTCTGGAAAGAATGTCTCGAAGGCGGTCAGGTTGACCTGTGCCGGGTCGGCCTCCACCTGTCCGAAATCGGGGTTGATGGTGATGTCCAGGGTGAGGTCGGTGGTGAGGCCGTACTTGACGTCGGCCCCTGCGGTCGAGGAGAAGTCGGAAGGATCGTAAAAGGGGTCGGCGGCGCTGCCGGGAGCGCTCTCCATTCGCACGAGCGAGTAGGGCAGGACCTCGAGCCGGGTCGGGGGCGAGAGGTCGCGCAATCCGACGAGATCGCCAAACCGCGATACGAGCGCTCCGTCGCCGCGCGAGATCGGTGCCCACAGACTGCGCTCCAGGTGCCTTGCGATGAATCGGGCGAAGTTGATCCCCCAGGTCTGCTGTGCCGCACCATCGAAGCGCAGCTGCGAATAGGGGATGCGGAACTCGGCCGTCCACCCCTGGTCGTCTGTTCGGGTGGCCACGTCCCAAACGGCATCCCAGGAATCGTCCTCGTTGGTGTCGTCGAACATGTAGGAATCGTTCTTGACGCCGGCCGGGTTGACTCCAAACCGGAATGCCGTCCGCTTGTCGTGGTAGCTGTCGATCACCACGTCCACCCAATCCGAGTGGGGTCGTTCGTCCCGTCTTGCCAGGCGCGTGACGATCGAATCCGGTGCGACATCGAAAGCGCGGATTCCCACGTAGATGGCCTCGGCGCCGTAGAGCACCCGGGCTTCGGTATTCTGTGATGGCGGCATGCCTTCATTGGGCTCGAAGACCACGAAGTCCCCGGCAACCATCGCCGTCGCCCAGTCCGCCTCGTCGAGCAATCCGTCGATCACCGGCGCCGGGCCGGTGATGCGTTGTGCCTGGAGCGCGGGCGGGGTCGCACGCCCACCGGTCCCCGACTTCGACTCGCCGCTCTCGATACTCTGGCCCGGGAGGGCTGCCGGTGCCGCCACCGACGCCGTCGCCACGACCGCCACCGCACCCCAACACCCCCGCACCCCCTTCTCCACCACGCCACACAGTCCCATTTTATCCCCTCCCCTGTGCCGACCCCTCCCGGGCCCAGCTCAAATGCTCTTGCGTTTATTCGCCTTGGGCCCGGTGTCTTCCGCATCCGAACCGCCGGTCACGGTGCTTGACGAGAGGAGACTCGGAAAAGTTGCATGAGTCCATCCGCATCGTGCCGCGGTTCTTCAAGGCACACGGCCATGGGAACGACTACCTGGTCTTTGAACAGGGGGACGGACCGCTGGTCACCCCGCTTCTGATCCGGCGGATCTGTCATCCCCACCGCGGCCCCGGAGCCGATGGCGTCGTGGTGGTGGAGAGCGCACGGCCGGGTTCGCCGGCGATGTTGCGCATGTTCAATCCCGACGGACGGGAATTCGAGCGCAGCGGCAATGGGCTTCGCATTGCGGGGGTGTATCTGACGCGCGTGGGACGAAGGGGTGCCGAACGGTTTCCGGTGGAGGTCGCCAGAGACGAGGTGTGGCTGGAGGTATCGGGTCCCGATGGAGAGGGCGTGTGGGACGTGACCGCGGACATGGGCCGGGTGGAGTTCCCCGACGGCCCCCCCTTCCTGGCCCCGGGACGGTTGCAGGGCGGAGGCACGGTCCCGCTGCGGCTGTCCGCACCCGCGGGTGGAGACGCGGTTGTCCAAGTGATGCCGGTATCCGTCGGCAATCCCCACGCGGTTGCGATCCGGGAGGGCTGGGGCCGGCGTGAGGTCGAGCACTACGGGCCGCTGATCGCCGCGCATCCGGCCTTTCCGCGAGGCACCAACGTTCAGTTTGCCGAGTTGCCCGTCGGCGGGAGGATCGCGATCCGGATCTGGGAGCGGGGTGTGGGGGCGACATCCGCGTCCGGGACCTCGGCGTGCGCGGCGGTCGCCGCGGCGGTGAAGTCCGGGCTCGCTTCCGCCGGACGTACGACCGTTCTGATGGAGGGTGGAAACATGGACGTGGACCTTGGTGCGGACTGGTCGGTGCGTCTGCGGGGTCCGGTCGAGGAAGTGTGCACCGGAGAGCTGACGAGGGCCTTTCTACGTGCGCACGCGAATCAGCAGAATGAGCCCGACGGACAGAAAAAGGATATTGGGCGACCAGGCCGCCCAGAGCGGAGATAGTCCTCCTGTGGCCCCGATGGCTCCGAAGAGCCTCATCAGGAGAATGTAGAGGAGCGTGGAGCCGAGCGAGACGCCAACGCCGACGGCGGGCCCGCCCTTTTCCACGGTGGTCGCAAGGGGGGCGCCGAAGATGATGATGACCAGCAGAGCCGCCGGAATCGCAAGCTTCTGTTCCTTCTTGACAAGGAGCTCGCCGGGGTCTCCCCCCGAGCGGTGAACCGCCGCGGCTCTCCGCCCGAGTTCCCGATAGCTCATCTCCTCTTCGTCGGGGGGGTCGTCGAGCAGCTCCTCCGGTGACACGGTGAGGCGCGTGGGCTTGTACCGGTCGAACGAATACGACGTTTCCCGGCCCTCGGGGTGGATCACCCGCAGGTAGCCCTGGTGCAGGGTCCAGCCGTCGTCCGAGAAGAATCCCTGATCCGCCCAGACGTGCCGCAGCGAGCCGTCGGCGTCGATGCTCTCGACGAGGATCCCGTCCATCGAGCTCGTGGTGGTGAACAACTGCTGGACGCTCAGGGTCTCGTCGGACTCGGTCTGGTAGACGAAGTCGTGGCGCCACTCCCTGCGCAGTTCCCGTTCCCCGAAGATCTCGGCGGCCCTTCGGTTCGATCCGGGCACGATCGCGCCCAGGAAGAAGGCCGCGCCCGTCAGAACAGCTCCCACCGGCCAGATCGGGGCGATAAGCCGATGAAAGGATATGCCCCCGGCCTTCGCCGCCTGGATCTCGCGGTGGACCGTCATGGAATGCACCGTGAACACGGCGGCGATGAGCGCTGCGACCGGTGCCGACCAGAGCATGAAGTGGGGGTACATGAACAGGTAGCCGTGTGCGATGTCCACGACGGTCAGACCGCGGTCGAGGAAGCGTCCCTGCTGCTCGGAGAGGTCGCCGAGAACGAAGAGGATGGGGACGCTCAGGGCGAATACGGCGAACAGCCACATGAACGTCAGGGCCACCATGCGGTCCAGGATGCGCATCAGGCCGGCCTTCTTCCACGCCGGAACACCGTTTGAACCGACCGCCTTGCGGCCAGCCAGAGGTCACGCCAGCCGCTGTCGCGAGAGGAAGCGATCCATCTGCCCATGCGGGAGACCATGAGCGACCCGATCGCCAGGAAGACCAGGTTGGGGGCCCACATGGTCCAGAAAGGCGCCGCCAGATCCCGGTCCGCCCAGTCTTCGCCCGTCGTCAGGCCGTACTGGTAGACGCCGATGACCGTGGCGGAGACGACAATCACCATGCTGATCCCGCCGCGGGGGAAGCGAATGCCGACGGGCATGCCGATCAGGACGAAGATGATGCATGCGCTCGCGATCACCAGTTTTTTGTGGATCTCGACGCCGTATTGGCTTGCCCGCTTGCGCAGCGCGGCCGTGCGGGCCGTGTGCGTGCGAGCGGTCAGCGCGACCGTTCGGGAAAAATCGTCGGACGGAATCAGGTCGCCCTGGGCTCCCTGCAACGACTTGGCGAGGACGAGGTTGTCGCCCTGGGCCGAGTCCGCGGCCGGGCCGGTTCCCAGGGCCCGCTCGACGGCACGTATCGTCTGCCGGCGCGCGTCCTGCCGGATCGAGTCGAGAGCGAGGCGCTTGGCCTGGGCGGAGTCGCGCAGGAACGCAATGGACATCTCACGGTCGGTGCGCTGGTCGCCGCTCATGTCCTGGAACACGTCCCCGACGCCACGAAGCACGTACAACTGTTCCTCGAAGCCCGTCCGCTGAAAGGCCCCGATCTCCCTGTTGCCCACCTCGTACACCTGACCATCGTGGAGCCGCAGGTGAAGGTCGGTGAAGGTGCTGTTGAGATCCATCTTGCCGCGTGTGGCGTAGGTCGTGCGCCGGACCCCCTGCTGACTCATATCATAGATGACGACTTCGGTGAGTTCGGCCGACACGGGGTCGATTTCGTCCACCCTCAGAAAGTAGGGACCCAGCCCGTTCTCTCCTTCGATGAGGTTGACCACGCGCTCGCGGAGTTGGAAGGTGGGACTCTTCTGGCGAATGGAATTGCGGAGGTTCTTGAGCCGGTGGTTCGCCTCGGGCAGCACGAAGTCGTTGAATGTGTACGTGATGCCGGCCAGGAGCGTACCGAGGAGAAGCACCGGAATGAAGAGCTTGCGAGGTCGCACGCCGCTGGCGGACATCGCGACGATCTCGCTCGCGGACGCCAACTCGCTGAACGTATAGAGAACTGCCGGGAGGACGGCTATGGGAAGGCTCAGCGCCAGCGTGTGCGGGAACGACAGGATCAGGGCCTCGAGGATGATCTCGGTCGGCAGCCCCTTTCCGACCAGATCCTCCAGCAACCGGGTCACCGTGTTCAGGTACAGCAGGCCCGTCACAAGGCTGAAGGTGAACAGGAGCGGAACCAGGTGTGAGCGAATCAGGTAGCGCGTCAGAATTGTCATGGTCGGCTGGACTCGAGCTTTGAAGCCGCTTCCTTCGATGGGCGCCCCTTGGACGCCCGTCGACCTCCGGTGGGTTGTTCCGCTCGCCGGCGATCCCTGGGTGTCAGCGGCCTGAACCATGAAATGTAACCGATCGGGCGGGAGTTCCCGGCGCCGCGCACATGAGCCGCGCGGGAGGCCCCGGGAAGCCCGTGGGGCGCCGCCGGCCCGCGTTGGTCGAGGCCGCCGCTGGGCATCTGTAGCGGCCATGGGGCTCCTGCTGGCGCCGATCGGCGGAGCCGCCGCCCAGCAGGAGCGCGGGCCGCCTCGTGCGGATACCCTCCTGTGGATCATCCCGCAATTGCGCCAACCCCTTCAGTCCCTGCTGTCACCGCCCACGCCGGAGCCGCCAACGGTAAGGCTGGGTCTTGCACGCGTCCCGGTGGCGCGCTTCGCCGGCGGGCTGACCCCTCCCGCGCCGATTCCTCTCGGCGCGCCCGGGACGCCGGTCTCGCTGCGTCTGCCCGGGCGGCCCGACTGGGACCAGGAACCGCTGGCGCGGCTGGGTACGCTCGGGCGCACGATCGGATATACGGATATTCCGCCGCCCCTGCCGCGATCATTGCCCGGAGGTCGCGTCACGGATGCCGTCCGGTTCCAGAACGAATTCGCCGATCTGGGCTTCTCATTGCGCGGGAGTGGCCAGTTCGGGGGCGACTGGACCCAGTTCCGTCCCTGCGACGAAACCGTGCAGGTGACCTGCGAGCTTCCCACGCTGCCGAAGCTCAATCCGGACATCCAGTTCGCCGCAAGCGCCGACGGTACCATCACCGATCGCATTCTCGTCGACGTCGACTACGATCAGACCCGCGAGTTTCAGGGAGCCAACCGGGTGAACATTCACTACCAGGGGCTTCCGGGAGAGGTCCTCCAGCGGTTCGAGGTGGGGGATGTGCGGCTGGATCTGCCTCCATCGCGTTTCCTGCGCGAAGGCGTGCCTGCGGGCAACTTCGGCTTTCAGGCTGCATTGAAGGCGGGTCCCGTGGACATCCAGTCGGTGTGGGCGCAACAGAGCGGCGAGGTGACTTCGAGACGATTCCGTCTGGAAGGGTCGGGCAGGGGTTTTTCCCGAACGGACACGCTGGTCATCGACGACGCCGACTACGTGGACGGACAGTTCTTCTTTCTCTTCGATCCCGTGCGGTTCCAGAAATTCCCCCATGTGGACGCACTCGCCCTGACGCCGGCCGACGCTCCGCCGCAGGTGGCGCCGGGGAGCGACCCGATCCAGCTGTACCGCTCCGAGATCGATCTGTACGCGCGCCAGCAGGTGGAAGGCTACATCCAGGCCGATGCCCACGCCGTGCTCGGAGCCGACACGGTCGCCGAGTCGGCCTGGTTTCGGTATCTGCAACCGGGTCAGGACTACGTCGTCCATCCGAGCGGGTTGTGGCTGGCGTTGCGGTCTCCTCTCAGTCCGGGCGAGATCCTTGCGGTCACGTACGTTACGGCCGCCGGGGACACGATCGGCACCTACAATCCCGAACGCATCTACCGCGCCGGTGGAAGGCCCCGCCTGAGACTGCTGAAGGCTTCTTCGGCGCAGCACCAGCCCGACAGGCCCACATGGCGCACCGAGATGCACCAGGTCTATCGGGTGTCGTCCTCCGGTGACGTGGATCCCGGTTCGGTCGACCTGACCGTGTCGCTCGGCGAGGAGAGCGCCGGCCGCACGTTTGCACGCCGTCCGAACGGTGATGACCTGACGTATCTGCGCCTTTTCGGACTCGACGAGGAATCGCCGAAGGACCGCCTCGACCAGTCCCAGATCTACCGGCCCGCTCTCGATTCGTTCGAGGACCAGCCGCCCGTATCCGGCACTTTCATCGTGTTCCCCACGCTCGAACCGTTTGCGAGACCGCCGCCGTTGCGAAGTCTGGCGATCGACTCGACGGAGGTCGTGCGGATTCTCGGGGCCAACCGCAACGAACGCATCTACCGGGACCCCGATCCGTTCGAGCGCGAAAACGGGGGAGTCTTCCGGCTGAACCTGTCCTACGAGGTCACGGGTGAAGGGCTGCTGTCCTCGTTCGCCCTGGGAGCCGTCGGTATCCGTGAGAACACGGAGCGCGTGACCCTTGGCGAGCGTCCCCTGTTGCGCGACGTCGACTACGTGATCGACTACGACGTCGGACAGCTGACGCTGGTGAACCCGGACGCGCTGCTTGCCGCCAATCCGGGTCGCGTGCTGGAGGTGTCCTGGGAACAGCGCAGCTTCTTCCAGGTGGCGCCCACCTCCGTCTTCGGGGTCAATGCGCGCTACGATCTGGGCGGGTACGGGTCGGTCAACCTGGTGGGCCTGTACCAGAGCGAGGACGAACTGGTAAGGCGTCCACAGCTCGGAGTGGAGGCCGGGGCGGTCGGGCTCGGGGGGGTGAACGCCACCGTGAACCTGGATGCACCGATGCTGACCCGCGTGCTGAATGCGATTCCCGGCCTCGATGCGGGATCGCAGTCGTCCGTGCACCTCTCGGGAGAGACGGCGGCATCGCTGCCGAATCCGAACACGCAGGGTGCCGTGTACGTGGACGACTACGACGGAGTGAACGCACGGCCGCTGTCCGTGCAGAGTCAGGAGTGGCGTCGCGGCAGCCGTCCGACGGCCCGCGACGGCGCGGAAGACGCACTGCCGCCCATTCTGTCGCCGGAGTCGGTGGCCGCGCTGACCTGGCAGCATACCTGGATCGACGAGGGCGCGGGCGGAGACAGCCTGGGGGTCTTCCAGGGCTTCAACCCCAGCGCCGACATCGACCGACAGATCAGGATCACGGGCAGCGCAATTCGCGAACCGGGTCTGTTCGTGCGCTTCCAGCCCGGAAGCGGCGACGAGGAGGGTCCCGGGGGATGGGCATCGATGACGACGGTGCTGAGTCCCACCGGCACCGATCTGACCAGGAGCGACTTCATCGAATTCTATGCCCGGGACGGTGATTTCCTTCATCTCGTGCTCGATCTGGGCATCGTGAGCGAAGACGCGTTCTTCGTCGACACGGTTGGCGCGGTGAACGGTGTGAAGCCGATCGTGCACGTGCCGTGGGGACAGGGAATCCTCGACCAGGAAGCCGATCCCCGGCGCGGCGAGGTGTGGGGGAAGCTCGCCGACGGAAGGGGTGTCTGGGTCGAGAACTGCTTTGCCGAGCGGGGACGGGTCTATCGGTTGGGTGACCCGAACGCGAACTGCACGCGGGGCAACGGGCGGCCCGATACGGAAGACCTGGACGAGGACGGCAACCTCGACACACTGGAGCGCTATAGACGCTTCGTGGTGTCGCTGGACGGGTCCTCCCCCTATCTGGTGCGGGACAGGGACGAGACCGGCACCGCCTTCCGGCTCTACCGGGTTCCTCTGCGTGATCCGGCCGGAGTCGACGTGGGTGGAGCGATCACCGACGCGGAACTGCGCGCGGTGCGCCACCTCCGGGTTACGGTGGCGGGCAAGCGGCGCGACTCCTTCGTTCTGGCCCGCATGGGGATCGTGGGATCGACCTGGATCAAGCGTTCTCTGACGGGCGTCCTTACGGGGATGGGCGGTGACACCGCGTCGGTCCACGGGCGCGTCGAGGTGGGTCCCGTCTCCAAGCTCACGGCGGGGGACGCGTACACGTCTCCGCCCGGAGTCATCGAACAGCTTGACGACCCCACGATCGCTTTCGGAGGGCAGGGCATCGAATTCAATGAGCGATCCCTCTCCGTGAGCTTCTCGGACCTCTTCCCCGGCGACCGGGTCGAGGTGTACAACCGGTTCCCGCAGCGACCTCGCGACTTCCTGTCCTACCGGGAGGCCCGCCTGTGGGCCGTCGCCGCCAGAGGTGACTTCGGACTGCAGTTGCCCGTCTATTTCTTCGTGAAGGTCGGGACCGACGACGGCAACTTCTACCTGTACCGCACGCGTCTGGACCCTGCCGGCTCACCGGGAACGATCGCCGAGGAAGACTGGCTGCCCGAGGTCGTCATCCGCTTCGACGAGTGGCTCACGTTGCGGCGGCAGGCCGAGGAGCGGCTCATCCTGGAGCCGAGACTGCCGGGGGATCCACCGCTGCAGTTGTGGTCGGCCGATTCCACCTACGCGGTTGTGCTGCAGGACAGGGGCCGCGCTCCCAACCTCGCTTCGGTGCGCGAGATCAGCCTGGGTGTGATGAACCAGTCCGGCGTGCCGGTCTCGGGCGATGTGTGGGTCGACGAGCTTCGCCTCGCGAACGGAATCCGGGACGGGGGCCTGGTGTCTGCCATCGACGCCGAGGTGCGCGGCGGCGAGTTTCTGGAGTCCCGTGCCTCCTTCCGGCAAAGGGGCGGATATTTTCGCCAGCTCCAGGCCGCGCCGACCTTCCAGAACGACCGTACGTTCGATGTGCAGGCCACCATGCAGCTGGCTCGCTTCGCGCCGGAGTCCTGGGGTCTGGAAGTGCCGCTTTCGTTCACCCACGAGCAGGAGGAGCAGGCTCCCATCTTCCTGGGACGGAGTGATGTCCGCGCCGACCGGCTGGAAGGGCTGCGCCAGCCGGGCTTCAGCCGTTCACGGATGGACATATCGCTGCGCCGCAGGAGCACGGAGGGGGGCGGTCCGTGGGATGCGCTGCTGGACGGGCTCGATGTGCGCGCGGGGGTCGTGCGCACCTCCCTGAGCACCATTACCACGGAGAGTGACGGGTCCGGGCTGGACGCCTTCGTCGGCTACTCTGCAACCCCGGCGCGCCGCGAACTCCCGCTCTTCCCCGGCCCGGTCGGTGCGGCGTTGCGCGCGATCCTGCCATCGTTCCTCGACGAGAGGATCGCAGGCGCCCGCCTTCGGTGGACCCCCGAGAGCCTGGGATTCACGGGCGAACTCCTCAGCCGCGATCTCAGCACCCTGCGCTTTGACAGGATCATTCGAAGTCCCGACGACTCCCTGGCCGTTGCCACGCGCGCCCCTCGCGAACTGGTGACCACGTCGGCGAGGATCGGATTTCGTCCGGTGGAATCGCTGGCCGTATCGGCGGACCTCCTGAGCGGAAGGGACCTTCTGGCTCTGGAGGAACTGACGACCGACGACCGGCGGCGGGGGCTGCTTGCCGCGGAGCGCCGAAGCATGGCTGGTGTCGACCTGGGATGGGAGGTGAACCGTCACCTCCGAACCCGACTGGTGTATCAGCCGAGGCTGACGGATTGGGCCCGGACGAATGTCCAGGTGACCACAATCTACCTCTCCGAGCGCAACGCCGACCTGATCGAGAATCGCGGCATGGGTACCGACTCGGCGTTGGTGCTGCTGCGAAACGTGGACGGGCAGCGGAACCTGATCGCGAGCCTGTCCGTCGATCCCGGGCGCATGGTGGCGGATGAATCAGGCGAAGACACCGGTGAGCGGCGGTTGGCCCGAGCCTTCGACCCTCTTTCCTTCACATACTCCAACGGCCTCACGTCACGTTTCAACCGAGAACCCGTAAGACCTGGTGCCATATATGAGTTGGGGTGGGGTGGACGGGACGACTTTCTAGCCATCGGAGCCGACACGGCCTCGACGCTCAGCGAGCGCGATCGCGTTACGGTTCGGGGCGGACTGAGGCTGCCGGGGTCGACGTCGATCCGACTGTCCTTCGACCGTGCCCTCAATGATGCGCTCGATACGCGATCGGACCGGGAGGATCTGAGACGGGTCTGGCCCGATGTCCGCGCGACGGTCGGCGAGCTGAAGATTCCACGCTTCCTGACCATGGTCGTGGAGCGCGTATCATTGAGTTCGGGATACCGGAAGGTGACGCGCAGTCTTTCGTTCGGCGAAGGGACATTGCAGGACCGCTTCCGTGAGGACCGCCAGATCCCCGTGGCGCTGACGCTGGGCTTCGCCCGCGGCGTGACTCTGGGCTACGAGGGCCGCCTCGACCGGGGCAGCAGCCGTGATCCCACCGGCGCCACGAGGCGGGAGGCGGACGTGCACTCCCTGCTGATGACCGCTCTGCTGCGATCGCCGGTACAGGCTTTCCGCGAAAGGGGGGCTCCGATGCGTGTGACCCTCAGCTTCCGATACGGAGACGAGGTGGAATGCCGCATACCGAATCCCGACAGTCCGTGTGTGGCGTTCATCGATCAGCTGGAGCGGGATGTCGCGCTGGCGCTCGACTCGACCGTGCGGGACTTCCAGCTGGGCATCCGGTTGCGTTACCTGGATCGTCGCTCTTTCGTTGGCCAGCGCGCGGGATCGACCCAGTTCCAGCTCAACGTCTTCGGCCGTTTCCTGCTTACGTCCGACCTTCTTCGCCGCCCCTCCTAGCAGTCCGGGGGTTTTGTCCACGGACTGCTACAGCTGAAGGCGCGCATTGCATCGCTCCCGTTGCATGCGGGGCGGGTGCCGATTGTCCCATCCGGCTATGGAAACGCCCCGGAGAGCGGGCGACCGTGTGATCCGGGCACATGTCCGGCGCGTAACTCATCACGGGGGGCGACGGTGACGGAAGGAGAAAAGAAGAGCATGCTGCGTGCCGCCCTGCTCCTGGCCGGGGCGGCTCTGGTGCGGTTTTTGATCTTCGCGCCCGCACCGGCGGAGGCGCCGCTTGCGGATCGGCCGTCGATTGCGGACAGCCTGCTGGCGGCGGGTGACTCCGCGGTGGAAACGAAGGCGCGTCGGAGCCGGCCATTGGCTGCGGGAGAGACGATCGACCCCAATGTGGCATCGGAGGAGGAGCTGGACCGGCTGCCGGGAGTGGGCGCGTCCATTGCAATGCGCATCGTGCACGACCGCGAGCAGAACGGACCCTTCGCCGGCCCGGAGGATCTGGCGCGCGTGCCCGGACTGGGTGCCAGGTCGGTGGAGCGTCTCAGGCCCCATCTGCGGGTCGCGTCCTCGGGATCCCGCTCTCTTGCCGGCAGGGCCGGGCCGGAAACACCGCGTGGTGCGGGCGGCTCGGCGGGCGAGGGGAGGCCCGGTCCGGCATCCGGCGCCAGGTCCATAGACCTTAACCGGGCGACGGCCACCGAACTCCAGACGCTTCCTGGTATCGGCCCGGTAACCGCCGAACGCATCATCGCCTTCCGCGAAGAGAATGGTCGCTTCGTGGACGTCTCGGAGCTGGTCCGTGTGTCTGGGGTGGGACCGAGGACGCTGGCCCGCGTTGCTCCGCTGGTAACCGTCAGATGACCGCCGAGAAGCCGACCGGAGTTCCCGGGTTGGAGGACCTGCTGCGAGAGATGGTCGAGCGTGGCGCGTCGGATCTCCATCTCACCGTTGGCGAGCGACCGACGCTGCGAATCGACGGAGCCCTGCAGGGGATCGAGGACCTTGCCGTCCTCGTAGCCACGGACACCGATGGGCTGGCGGCGGCCTTGCTGACTCCGGATCAGCGAAGGCGTTTCCAGGAGGAGAACGATCTGGACTTCGCATTCGACGTGCCGGGTCTGGCTCGATTCCGCGGAAACTGCTTTCGTCAGCGCGGCCGGACCGCGCTGGCGTTGCGACACATACCGCATCGCGTAGTGTCGCTGGAGGAACTGGGCCTCCCACCGATCACGAATCGTCTTACCACGCGGCCTCGAGGTCTTGTGCTGGTAACCGGGCCGACGGGATCCGGCAAGTCAACGACTCTGGCGGCCATGGTGGATCTGATCAACCGGCGTCGGCGTGGTCATATCATCACGATCGAAGACCCCATCGAGTTCCTCCACCCACACCGGGGCTGCATTGTGAACCAGCGGGAGGTCGGGGTCGATACGCCGTCCTTCGCGACCGGGCTGAAATACTCGTTGCGACAGGATCCGGACGTGATTCTGATCGGGGAGATGAGGGACGCGGAGACCATGAGCGCCGCGCTAGCCATCGCCGAGACGGGCCATCTGGTCCTTGCGACCCTGCATACCAATTCGGCCGCGGACTCGGTCAACCGCGTCGTCGACGCGTTCCCGGCGCATAGCCAGCAGCAGGTGCGCACACAGCTGGCGTCGGTGCTGGAGGGGGTCTTGACGCAGATACTGCTGCCGCGCGCCGTGGGGAGCGGCAGGGTGGTGGCGACCGAGGTACTGGTCTCTACGGACGCGATCCGCGCCGTGATCCGGGACGAAAAGGTACACCAGATCCGGTCGCTCATGGAGGCGGGAAGAAAGCACGGCATGCAAACCATGAACGACTCGCTCGCGCGTCTCTATCTCAACGGTGAGATCCGGCTGGAAACCGCGCTCGGGGGCAGCTCGGATCCGGCCGCGCTCCTCCGGTTCGTGGGCGAGCCCGCCCCCGAGGGATTCGAGGGCCAGGGGATCCGGGGATGACCCGCCTGAGGCGCGTGTCAGCGCGCGAGGTGGCGGTATTCGTCCGCCTGTTCGCCACCATGATCAGCGCTGGGTTGCCGCTCCTTCAGTCCCTGAATCTGCTTGCTCGCCAAACTGGACACCGCTACTTCCGCAGCGTGATCCGCGCCATGGTGTCGGCGGTCGAGTCCGGGAACACGCTCGCCGGAGCCATGCGACAGCACAGCAGCGTATTCTCAGAGTTGGCGGTGAGCATGGTCGAGGCTGGAGAGACCGCTGGTGCCCTGGACACCATTCTTGGGCGGCTCTCCGAATCGCTGGAGAAAAACCACGCCCTTGCCCGGAAGATGCGGGCTGCGGTCATCTATCCAGCCATGATCTTCGTGGTGGCGATTCCGGCCATGGTCATTCTGCTTTTGTTCGTGGTCCCGACGTTTCAGAGCATGTTTGCCTCCGCCGGTGTTCCCCTTCCGTTCCCCACTCGCATCGTGATCGCGGCATCGGACATCGCGAAGAGCTATTGGTGGGCGGTGCTCGCCGCTCTGGCGACCGCCGTGTGGGCGGTCGGGCGCCTTTATCGCACTGAGCGCGGCCGGCTGGCTCTGGACCGTCTCGCCCTGTCTACTCCGTTTGTCGGAACGCTGCTCCGCAAGGCCGCGGTGGCGCGCTTCACGCGCACGCTGGGCACCCTGGTTACCTCGGGCGTCTCGATTCTCACCGGGCTCGAGGTCACCGCGCGCGCCGCGGGGAACAGAGTCGTTTACGACGCCGTCATGAGGTCGCGGGCCTCGATCGCCGGCGGAGACACGATTGCAGGCCCGCTCGAGGCCTCGGGCGTGTTCATGCCGATGGTCGTACGCATGGTCGAAGTGGGAGAGCAGACGGGCGGGCTGGACGAAATGCTGGTGAGGATCGCGGATTTCTATGACCAGGAGGTGGACAGCGCGCTGGAAGCGCTCATCGCGGCGGTCGAACCGGCGATGATCCTGGTGCTGGGCGCGGTGGTTGGAGGCATGATCGTCGCCATGTACCTGCCGATCTTCGACATGATCGCCACCGTGGGATGACGGCCGGCCGGATCGGCCCCGTCGCTTCGCGGGTCCGGTCCGACATTGCTCGCACGGTTGTTTCCGGGACGGGGACGGCCCTAGTTTGCCCGGCGCCATCGTCGGCCCTGTTGACGGGTCGTTGTGTCACAAACGAAAGGAGCCCGCCCCGTCATGGACTTCATCCAGCGAATCACCGATCTCCTGACCACGTACGTCGTCGAGATCGGCATCCCGGTCGGAGGCGAGAACGTTCCTCTCATGGTGATCATCCTGCTCGGGATCGGGATGTACCTCACCCTTCGCCTGGGGGTCCTGCAGGTCCGCCGCCTGGGCCACGGGATCGCGGTGGCCTCCGGGAAGTACGACGACCCGGACGACGAGGGCGACGTTACCCACTTCCAGGCTCTCACCACGGCGCTGTCGGCGACGGTCGGGATCGGCAACATCGCGGGTGTGGCGCTGGCGATCCACTGGGGCGGGCCCGGAGCGCTCTTCTGGATGTGGGTTACGGCGGCGCTTGGGATGGCGACCAAGTACTCCGAGGTCACGCTGGCGCAGAAGTACCGGGTCCACGAGGACGAGGGGGAGTGGGCGGGCACCGTGTCCGGCGGACCCATGTATTACATCGAACGGGGACTGGGGCCGAACTGGAAGTGGATGGCGATCTTCTTCGCCGTCCTCCTCGGCATCACGGCCTTCCTGACGGGCAACGGCGTTCAGGCGAACACGGTCGCCGACAACCTGGAGACCCAGTTCAACATTCCGACCTGGATCAGCGGACTGGTGACGTCCGGGGTTGTTGCAGCCGTCATTCTGGGGGGGATCTCGCGGATCGGGCGGGTGACTTCGGTGCTGGCGCCGGTGATGGCCGTCGTCTACGTCGTGGGGGCGCTGATTGTGATCATCATGAACATCGGCGAAGTCGCGCCGACCTTCGCACTGATCTTCCGCGAGGCCTTCAACCCGACCGCCGGAGTGGCGGGGACGGGGGTGGGCGCGTTCCTGGTGACGTTGATGTACGGGGTGCGGCGGGGACTCTTTTCCAATGAGGCCGGACAGGGGTCGGCGCCGATCGCGCATTCGGCGGCCAAGACCGAGGAGCCGGTTTCGGAGGGGGTCGTAGCGCTGCTGGAGCCCTTCATCGACACCATCATCATCTGCACGATGACGGGACTGCTGATCATCATGACCGGGGTCTGGCACGACCGTTTCGAGACCGAGATTACGCTGAGCGGCGGCGACCTCTCCTACCGGGCAGTGCAGGTGGACGGCGGCTACGTCGACATGAATCCGGACGCTTCGATCCGGATCGACGGCGGTGAGCACGCGGCCACGGGACCCGACGACCCGCAGATCTCGTGGCACGAGGTTCCCGTGCCGGTGCTGTACGTGGACGAGGCGCAGACGCAGCCGTTCAGCGGCGTGATCGATCCCGGGTCGGGCACCGCCACCGGCGACGACGGCCAGACCTACACCTCGCTTCACGGCATGGCGGTGGAGAGCGGGGCGCCGCTCACCATGGCTGCCTTCCGCCGCGGGCTGGCGCCGCTCGGCGACTGGGGACACTACATCGTGGTGCTTTCGGTGCTGCTCTTCGGGATCTCGACGGCGATCGCGTGGAGTTATTACGGCGACCGCTGCGCCAACTATCTCTTCGGCGCCCGCGCCCTGATCCCGTACAAGGTCGTCTTCGTCATCATGCACTTCGTCGGCGCGGTGCTGCCGCTGAGCGTGATCTGGGCCATCGGCGACGTCTTCCTCGCGATCGTGATCTGGCCCAATCTGATCGCGCTGGGTCTCCTTGCGCCCAAGGTGGTCGAGATGACGCGCGACTACTTCGAGCGAAAGCCGTGGGAGGCGAAGTAGACGCTGCTCGAGGCAAGGCCCTGATCAGCGCTCCGGCCGGTCCAGTACACGGGCCGGCTGGAGCGCGTCGCGTCCGTAGCGGTCCCGGACCTTGTCGACGGCGCGCGCGATCGTCCGGTCGCGTTCCGTTTCCAGCGCCGGACGCTCGCCGAAGAGATCGAACTGCGTCGAGGGCGCCTGGCGAACCAGGTTGGACAAGCCGACCCCCAGCAACCGCACTCCCGTTCTTCTCCGGTGCCGCAGCCGGTGGAGCAGGGAAGTGGCGGCGGCAAAGATCACGCGGTCGGTCTCGACACCCTCCGGCATTGTGTTCCCTGCCTGGCGAGTCCGGAAGTCCTGGTCGCGGATCTTGACGGTCACGGTCCGCGCCCGAAGATCGCGGCTGCGCAGCTGGTTGCCGACCGAACCGCTCAGCTTCAGGAGGCGGCGCTCCAGCTCCTCGTCGTCGTCGATATCGGCGAAGAAGGTCCGTTCGGAACTGATCGACTTGCGACGGTCGCTGGCGTCCACCTCGCTGGCGTCGATCCCTCGCACGCGTTCCCACAGCCACGCGCCACGCGCCGGTCCGAACCATCGCGCGAGCCATTCGCGTTCCACGGCGGCCGCGTCGGTCACCGTGTGCAGGCCCTTCGCCTCCAGCTGCCGCAGGAACGCGGGCCCGATCCCCGGCAGGTCGGACAGGCAAAACCGTGTCATGAAAGCGGCTTCTTCGCCTGGCGGCACGACATGCACCCCGTCGGGTTTGGCCAGGCGCGTGGCGACCTTGGCCACGACCCGTTGCGTACCCCCACCCAGCGACACGGCGATGTCCGTCGTTTCCCGCACCGTCCGGCGGATGCGATCCGCGGTCACGGCAAGGTCCTCGCGTCCCAGCATCCTCTCCGTGCCCGTGAGGTCCAGGTAGAATTCGTCGATGGATGCCGCCTGAACCACCGGCGAGAGCTTCCGCAACACGGCTCTGACGGCGCGGCTGCGCTCCACGCACGCCCCGCGAGGCACCGGCACCACGACCGCGTCCGGACAGAGTTGCAGCGCCCTCATGGTGGGCATTCCCGAGCGAACGCCGAATTCGCGCGCCGCATACGAGGCCGAAGTGATGACGCCGCGATTACTCCGGCCGCCAACGAGAAGAAGGGGCTCCGTGCCCGCGCCTTCCGGGTCCTCCAGCCGTGCCACCTGAACAAAGAACATGTCACAGTCCACCAGGAGAATCCGTCGGGGACCTTGCGGGGATATCCTGCTTTTGGACACGTTCCAACCTCCCACGCTACTGCGCCTCCAGGCTGAGCGGGCCCGTCCGGCCTCGGTGGGGCGCGAACCCGCGTGCAGCCACGAATAGTAACCATGCCCAGGAGATGCCGACGATGGCCTACCCCTTTCAGCTTCCGGATCTGGACTACGCTCACGATGCGCTCGAACCGCATATCGACGCCCGTACGATGGAGATCCACCACGGGAAGCACCACGCCGCCTATACCGCCAACCTGAACGCGGCCCTCGCCGCCCATCCGGGTCTTCACGGCAAGTCCGCCCACGAGCTTGTCGCCGACCTGTCCGCGATTCCCGAAGGGATCCGTGCGGCGGTCCGCAACAACGGTGGCGGCTACGTCAACCACGCCATGTTCTGGCAGCTCATGACCCCGGGTGGCGCTGGCGAACCGACCGGTGCATTGGCCTCGGCCATCGACGCAGCCTTCGGAAGCCTGGGGGAATTCAAGGACCGCTTCGCGGCCGCGGCGGTTGGGCGTTTCGGCTCCGGTTGGGCGTGGCTCACGGCCGATGGGGCAGGCTCGCTCGAGGTCGTGTCGACCCCCAATCAGGACACACCCGTCATGGCGGGCAAGACTCCGATTCTGGGTGTCGACGTGTGGGAGCACGCGTACTACCTGAACTATCAGAATCGCCGTCCCGACTACGTTGCGGCCTTCTGGAACGTGGTCAACTGGACGGTCGTCGGGGAGAGCTACGCGGCCGTTTAGAACTTTGGGCGACCTTCTCGGCGTTTCCAGGTTCGCCGGGGAGCAAGCGGTCTGGACACGCCCGGGCGGGGGTGGACGGAGGCGAAGTCCAGACATATGTTTATCGTGTAGCGAGCCGGCGATGCGATTCAGCCCCGAACTCCCAGAGGAGGAAGCGTACTTGAAGGCTCAGTCTCGGCACCGGCGGAGGGGTTGTGGGGGATTGAGGCTGTGTTTCCCGGTCTTGCTTCTTGTCGCGATCAGCTTCTCCGGCCCCCTGGCCGCACAGAGCCTGCGGGGTGGTCTGCGGTCGATGCAGGAGCAACATCAGCGTGCCATCGACTACGACTACTCCTTCGCGAGGAATGCGGATCACGTACAGCGCCTGATCGATCTGGGCCTCCTGGTCCCGCTGCGAGGCAACGACAGCTACGTGATCGACGACGAGGTGTCCTTCCCTTACACGCGCGTGGAGGTCCGGACTTTCGTGGAACGTCTGGCGCGCCAGTATCGTAGCGCGTGCGGCGAGGTACTGGTCGTGACGAGCGCGACGCGCTCTTTGGACCGGCAACCCCCCAACTCGTCGCCCCTGTCGGTCCATCCGACCGGGATGGCTGTCGATCTGCGCCGAAGCAACCACCGTCCGTGCCGCGCGTGGCTGGAAGACGTGCTGCTGCACCTCGAGGAGCGGGGCACGGTGGAGGCGACCTATGAGCGGTGGCCTCCGCACTACCACATCGCGGTGTATACCCACGAATACGCGCGCTACGTGGAGCGTGTCGAAGCGGAGCGCCGTCGGGTGGCCGCTTCAGGGCAGGTGGCCGACGAGGGGCCCATGCCGTCGGTTGTTCGATATGAGGTCCGTTCGGGCGATTCGCTGTGGACGATCGCACAGGCCTACGGCACGACGGTGGATGAGCTGCAGTCCGCAAACAAGCTTCGGGGCACGCGCATCTACGCGGGACAGACCCTGGAGGTGCCGGTCGGCTCCAGGTAGCCGCTGGCGGGTCCGGTTCGCCTGACTTTCCCTGACCTTCTCGAGTCGCCGGTGCCGGTGGTTCCGATCCTTGACGGGGATTCAGACCGTTGAGTCAGTTTGACCGGCTGCCGTCCGAGCGAGCGCGGCGCGCACTGGAGCGGATGACGGTGTCGATCGTGATCCCGGTGTACAATGAACGCGCAACGGTCGAGGAGCTGCTGCGGCGGGTGGCGTCGGTGCCGATCGCCAGGGAGGTGATCGTGGTCGATGACGGCTCGAGCGACGGGACCCGGCCGCTCCTGAGACAGCTGCACGAGCGCGGCTTGATCGACCACCTCGTTTTCCACGCCGGCAACCGGGGCAAGGGGGCCGCGTTGCGGACGGGCTTCCGGCACGCGACCGGGGACATCGTGGCGGTGCAGGACGCGGACCTGGAGTACGAGCCCGGGGAGATTCCGCGTCTGCTGGGTCCGATCGCGGACGGCAGGGCCGATGCCGTGTACGGGTCCCGCGTTCTGGGCAGACCGCACCGAGTCCTGTTTTTCCGGCAGATGGTCGGCAATCGGCTGCTCACGCTGCTCAGCAACATCCTGACCGGTCTGAGCCTGACCGACATGGAGACGTGCCAGAAACTGGTCCGCAGGGAGCTTCTCCAGTCGCTGCCCCTGACCGTGGACCGCTTCGGGATAGAGCCCGAGATCACGGCCAGGCTCGCCCAGGCCAGGGCCCGCATCTGCGAGATGCCGGTCAGCTACGATGGGCGCTCGTACGCCGAAGGCAAGAAAATCGGCTGGAAGGACGGCGTCTCGGCGATCTGGTTCATTCTGCGATGCAATCTCCTGGGGCCGAAGGCGCGGCCCTGGAAAGCCCCGCGGCCCGCCTGGCTGGAGGAAGACGCGGAGGAGTAACGGTCCGGCGTCCGCGGACGCGGATGCATCGCCGCTCGAACGCCACTGGGGCCCGGTTCATGGGACTGCCGGGCGCCGAAAGTCCGTTTCCGCTATCCCTGCGCCCATGATTTGGCCTCATACTTCAGCGCATCCTTCCCGAGAGCTCCGGTCCTTCCGGTTGACGACGCCGTGGCAGCGTCGCAGCAGGATATTCATGTAAATCATCAATAAAAGGTTATCAAAAAATGAATACCAAAGGCTTTACGCTAATTGAACTGTTGATCGTTCTGGTCATCATCGGCATCCTCTCGGCAATCGCGATTCCACAGTTTTCGGCCACCAGGGAAAAGGCCTACTTCGCCGCGATGAAGTCCGATATTCGGAATCTCGCAGCGCAGCAGGAGCTGTACTACGCGACCCACTACCAGTACACCAGTTCCCTGGCGGACCTGGGCTTCGTGTCGTCGGAAGCGGTGACCGTGACCCCTGCCGCGTCGGAGGCCGGTTGGTCGGCGACCGCGACTCATGGTGCACTGGGAGAAGACAGGGGTTGCGCGATCTACTACGGGTCCGTCAGCGCGCCGACGATCGGTTCGGTCAGTCCGGAAGCCGAGGGTCAGGTCGTGTGCACACAGTGACATCTCATCTCGTCGATTCGATGGGTCCCGGAATTATGGCCGATTCCGCTATTCCAGCGCCCGATTTCGCCTGCGTTCTTGGTGGGCGTCGTCCTGCTGCCACGTCGAAAGGAGGAATGATGACTTGGTTCGGAGGAGTCACAGAGCCTGGGAAGGGAAGGGCCGCGATGTCGAATGCGAGAGCGACGGGGACTGCGAGGTCGCGCTCCGGATACTCGATCATCGAGATCGCCGTGGTGCTGGTTGTCCTGGGCGCACTGGCACCTCCGCTCCTCGGCTCGGCACGCCAGGTGCGCACTTCCTTCTACCTGGAGAGATCCCGGGAAGAGGCCGCGAGGCTTTTTGCCGAAGCGCGATGGGCCGCCGTAGTCCACGGAGGTTCAACCGTGGAGCTGGCGACGGATCCTGCACGTGGGGTCGTCATTGTCGCCGGCGGTGACACGGTGATGGCTGCAAGCCTGGACGAGGGAGGTGTGACCCTGGGGCTTTCGCGCGGCCGAGCAACGGCGCGCGTCCGCTTCGGTCCCATGGGCGTAGGCATGGTCTCCAGTCAGACGCTCCGCTTCGGACTGGCCGGGGAGGAGCGCCTGCTGGTGCTGTCCTCGCTTGGCCGCGTGTCTCGCCGATGAATACCTCGGGGGTCTCAATGATCGAACTGGTTGTTGCGGTAGCCATCGTCAGTGTTGGTGTCGCCGGGGTCGCGTCCCTCACGGCGACGGCCGCCCGCACCCTGGTTCACGCGACCGCAATGGACGAGGCGCGGGTACACCTCCATAGCTTCGTGGATTCGGTCATGCTGAACGAAGTCCAGGCCGGGAGCTCGGGAGAGCGCACGCACCAGGCTGGAGTGTTGCGTTGGAGCGTGTCCGCGCACGGGGAATCGCCGGGCTGGGCGAGCTTTGAGCACGTGGCTCTTCCGGCTCGAATCCGCGTCGATTTTGCCGTTCGGGCCACGCGCGACGAGTCGGGAACGTGAGTCCGCGCGCGATGCGGACCTCCGGGACCAGGCGGGGCTTCGCTCTGATCGAAGCGGTTGTCGCGGGGACACTACTACTGATGGTAGTGCAGGTGAGCTGGTGGGTTACCGCGGTCCAGAGCGTCGTAGCGACCCAGGTGGTCACCGGTGCGAGAATCCTCGACGAAACGCGACTGATACACCATGTGCTGTCGACAGAGATTGCATACGGCCAGGCTGGCCTCGACTGGATGCTCGATGGCGAGGAATTGCACCTCCGGGCTTTTCGAGGCGTGGCTTTCAGCTGCGCAACGGAGATCTCGCAAGGCTGGGCCGTGGCGGTGTCCGGTTATCGTGCGCCCGACCCCGACAAGGACTCGGTGCTGACCCTGTCTGAAGACGGGCAGTGGAGCGTCTCGGCGCTGGCGAGATCCTCGCGGCGGAGCCGTCTCGACTGTCAGGAGGTTGACGGCTTCTCCACCGAGGTGTGGCAACTCGATCCCCCGGCTGATCGACCGCTTGCAGGCATCTACTTCGAACGGGGCGCGTACCGCTTTTCCGATGGCGCGTTTCGGTATCGGCGCGGCGTGGCCTGGCAGCCGCTGACGGGAACGGGAATCGCCGTCGACTCGGCCAGAATCGCGTTCAACGCCACCGGCGGGCTCACAACCCGGTTGACGTGGGAGAGGCCAAGTCCCATTCCGCCTTCCTTCCAGTGGGACAGCTGGGGGCGCAGATGAGGCACGACGGTGCAAAGGGGCGGACAAGCGCCTGGAGGCAAGACGGGTTCGCCCTCGTCCTTGCGCTTCTGGCCCTCCTGGTGCTGGCCGGGATCGCCTCGGCGGCGGTGGCCGCATCTGTAGGCCAGGTGCGTGCCGCCACGATGGCGGGCAAGGTTCTGGCCGCTCGGAGCGGAGCTCGCGGGGGGTTGGACATCCTGTTCCAGCAGAGACGCGGAGCCCCCCGTACACAGACTGGTGGTGCCTCCATGGTGCTGGACTCGGGGACATTTGGCCACCACGGCGCCTGGCGTGTGCGTGAGCTCCGGCTTGCGAGTGAGTTCCATCTGTTCATCGCGGAGGGCGAGGTCGGCGGTAGCGTTCCAATGCGGGAGGTCCGGGTCGCATGGTGGATGGATCCGGTCGCCCGGACGAGGTCACACAGCGCGGTGGTGGAGGCGGCTTCGCTGCAGATGGGAGTGGGGTCCGATGTGCGTACGGATTCGATCTTCTCCACTCGCGCGGGGAACGAGGGGTGCGACGAGTTGGCCGCGTCTGCCGGCGTTGTCGCCGCCCCGCATCCAACAGCCTATGCGACCTTGCCGAGTCCGCCCGTGTGGGGGTCCGCAACAGATGCGGGTTTTGCCGACTTGCGCCTGGGGTGGTTCTCGGAACAGATGCTCGCGGAACTCGCCGACCATGCGCTGTCCGGCGGCGCGCTCCCGCAACCGCAATGCAACGGATGCTGGCGCGGTCTGGTGCACAGCCGGGGCGACCTCCTGGTGACGGGTCGAGAGGCCGGCATCCTGGCCGTTCGGGGCACCCTGCGCCTCGAGGCAGGAGCGAGCTGGACCGGGTTGGTTCTGGCTTCCGGAGACGTGGCTCTTGAGCAAGGCGCCACCATTGTGGGCCTTGTGCGTGCGGGTGGCTCCGTGGTACTGGGCGACGGCTCCCTGATCGACGGATCCGCTTGCGCGGCCTACGACGCACTCCGCCGAGCCACCACGCTCGCACGTCCGATACCGTTGCCGGGCCGCTCCTGGGCAGGTCCCGTTCCTCCGGTGGCCAGATAGCGCCATGGCCGTGTTCAGACGCAAGCGGAAGACCGTGGGTCTCGACATTGGAAGCGCCTTCGCCAAGCTCGTGGAGGTTGATCACGGAGGGGACACACCCGAACTCACCAGGGTCGCTGTCACACCGGTTCCACCGGGCGCCATGACCGATGGCGAGGTTACCGGGCCGGGGCGCCTGCGGGCATTGGTGCAGAAACTCGGTGAGACCCTGCCCGCCGGAACGGCCGAAGTCGTCACGGCCCTTGGCGGCCACGATGTCTTCATAAAGATCCTGAGCATGCCGTCTCCGTCCGGGGCGCCCAAGGGCGAGGCGGTGCGTCGCGAAGCGGAACACCATATTCCGTTCGATCTCAGAGAGATACGGCTCGACCATCACGTGCTTGGAACCGACCCCGACGACGGATCCGCGGACGTGTTGCTGGTGGCGGCAAAACGGGAGCGGGTCGAGGCTCGGGTTGCGCTGCTGGGCGGTGCGGGGCTGGGCGTGTCTCTGATCGACGTCGAAGCTCTGGCGTTACACAACATGCTGTTGCATAACCACCCGGAGGCTGCGGACGGAATGGCAACGCTCGTCAACGTCGGACACGAGGTCACCAGCGTCAACATCGTTGACGACGGAGTGCCGGTGTTCGCGAAGGGCCTTCCGTTTGGCCTGGGATGGATCCTGGATCGGTTGCGGCGAGCGCGCGGTCTGACGCGCTCCGAGGCCGAGCAGGCCCTTCGGCATCGGCAGTACGGCACCGAACTCGCGAGTGTCGTGGACACGGTTGCCGGACACGTCGTGACCGGTGTCGAGCGGGCGTCCGAGGTGATCACCACGCGCTCACCGCAGAGGGGGATCGGAAGGGTGTACATGAGCGGGGGAGGTGCTTGCATCCCGGGTCTTGCGGACTACGTGGCGAGGCGAGTCAAGGTGGAGACGCGCCTGGCGAACCCATGTAGGCGTGTCCAGATCCGTCCAGGCGTTGCGGCCCACTGGGCGCTCGATCAGGCGGCTCCGATGCTGGGGCTCGCCATCGGTCTCGCCCTGCGGACGACCTGATTGGGACGGAGGCGCAGAACGGTGATCGAAGTCGATCTGCTCGGAGAACGCAGGGGTCGTCGCTCCAGCACGGAAAAGGCCGCGCCGTGGAGATTCAAGCGAATCCTTCCGCGGGATGGGTGGATGATCGGATCGACAGTTGTTCTGTTTGCCGCGCTGGTCACCGTAGTCAACCTGTTCACGGCATCGCGACAGGATGCGGCGGGGATGGCCGGACGCATGGAGGCGGCCGTCCGCGATTCACTGCGGATCGCCGCAGCGGCCGAAGCCGTCCACGTACTGGAGGCGCGGCGTGATTCCATAGCTGAACGGCTTCGGCTCGTCCTTGAAATGGATGCACAGCGCTACGTCTGGCCGCACCTGATGGATGAGATCGCGGGCGCGCTGTCCCGGGAAGCCTGGCTCACGCGGCTGGCCCGCGCGACATCGCCCGAGGGAGGGGTCCTGCTGCACATCGAGGGCAGGGCACAAGGTGGCGTTGCGTTGACCCGCTTCTGGAATCGAATGGAAGCCTCGCCATTCATCCGTGGCGTTCGGCTCATCAACTCGGAACGCATTGAACGGCCACTGTCCGATGATTCCGAGGAACTCTACGGATTCGCATTCGAGGCCGAGCACGCGATCCCCGATCCCGAGCTGATCGAACTGGTTTCGCTGGCCGATACGGCCGCATGGTGAGGTGGCTCCCCCATGACCGGGCCAGGAAGAGCGCGGTTCTCGTCGCGTTTCTGGCCGCTTCGGGCGTCTATTTCGTCTACACCTACGTCCACGCGCCGCGTGCACGGCTTGTGGAGACGCAGGAAGCCCGACTCCGACGTCTGGAAGCCGACAACGTCGAGGCCGAAGCCAACGCGGCGGAGCAGGGGCTGCTGGAGCGAAGGGTGTCACACTATCTCACGCAACTCCGGCGCCTTGAGACGCTTGTGCCGTCCGACCGACAGGTATCCGCGCTTCTTGAATCGCTCTCCGGCGCCGAGGGTGGGTCCGGTGTCGAGGTCATCCGGATGCGTCCCCAGCCGATTCAGCACGGACTGTTTTACGACCACTGGAGCTACGAGATGGAAATACTGGGAAACTATCACGCGGTTGCGAGTTTCCTTACCGACGTCGCGTCCCTGGAACGAATTCTCGTTCCGGAGGTCGTGACGATCGTCCCCGCCGCCGCACCGGATGGCCTTCAGCCGCACGATGGGAACGTGAAGGCTCTCTTGCGCATCAGGACGTACGCAGCCAGGCCCGAGCAAGGCAACGCACCACGACAAGCCGCCACGGAATCCGGGAGAGACGACGCATGACCAGGCAATCAATGCGCGGGACCATCCCCCGAAATCGTCCACACGGTACGTCACGCCTCCTGGCGCTCCTGGTCGCGGTCGGCGGGTGTGCTGCGCCGAACCCGCGTATCCCGGTCGAGGCCAGCGCCGTGCGTCCGGACCACGAAAGCAGCGGTGACGGATCGAATCTCCCGGGAAGACTGCTGCTTGAGCGTGAGAGATTCACGTATCATCGGCATGGGAGGAGAGACCCGTTTCAGCCTCGCGCAGAAGCTGGGGTGGACGGCGGCGCGTTCGCCGGTCTCGAGGTTCTGGGGATCATTCACCACGAGATTCCGGGCTACAGCCTCGTCGTGCTTCGCACCGGGACGGTCCCGGGTGGCGGCTTTGGTGCCGTGGGGCCCGGTCCGTTCGAACCGTCCACGCATCGGCTGCGCACGGGCGATGCGCTGGGACCCTTGCGGATAGTGCAGGTGCTGCATCGGCGGGTTGTCGTCGACGTGTCAGATCCGGGAGGAGTCACCAGACGTATCCTCGAGATTCCGCGGGCCACCGGGAGAACGGGAACATGAATTCGGGGCGGATCCAAATGGCGCTCACGCGCCTCGCGATGTTCGCTTGCATGGGTGCGGGTGCCGCGGCGGAGGTCAACGGCCAGGCCGTTCCGTTGTCCGAGCTCTCCACGGAGGAGCTGGGCCGACCAATCTCGGTGTTCTTCGACGAGGCTCCGATCCGCGAGGTGCTCTTCACCTTCGCCGAGTTCGCTGACCGCTCGATCGTCCCCGGTACCGGTCTGGACCGACTCGTGTCGGCAGAGATTCGGGATCAGCCCTGGAACGTTGCGCTTGATGCGCTCCTCGGGGCGTACGGTCTAGTCGCGTACGAACAGGAGAGCGGGATCATCCTCGTACAGGACATGCGGCGAGCGTTCGAACGGGAGGCCGTGCTGCCCATCGTCACCGAGGCTCTGACCGTGCGATATGGAGACGCACTCGAACTGCAGGACCTGATCGCGGCCATCCTGAGCGACCGCGGCCGCGTTTCGGTGAGCACAGCGAGCAACGCGCTCGTAGTCAGCGACATCCCGCGGGTCGTGGAGTCGGCTCGCCGCCTCGTGAGCGATCTCGATGTGCGCGCACGCCAGGTGGATATCGCCGCCAAGATCATCTTCGTCAACCGTTCTGGACTCGCGGGGTTCGGGATCACATACGACCTCAAGGACACCCGGGGGAACCAGCTCAACCTCCTTGTTCCCGGCATCGTGGACGCCGATGGAGACGGGGTCATCTCGGCCGGGGAGAGGCAGACCGAAGCCGGGACCGACGTAGTCTCGCTCGGCGGAAACTCGCTCGCGGCTCTTGGCAACGCGACCAACCGGGTCGCCAACCCCACCCTGTCGCTGCTCACCTCGCTCGTGATCGGGCGAAGCACCCTCGTGGGATTCATCGATGCCCTGGAAGCGGCGCAGCTGACGGATGTGGAGGCGCAGCCCTCGGTTCGGGTGATCGACAACCGCACCGCGAGAATCGTGGTCGGGGAGGAGACTCCGGTCAGGGTGATCGACGCCGGGGCGCAACTTCAGGCCAACGGGGCCGCGGGGACCCGGAGCACGGTGCCCGTGGCCACGGTGGACTACAAGGAGACCGGCGTGATCCTCGAGGTCACTCCCCGGATCACCGACGCCGACGAGATCATGCTCGACCTCGCGGCCGAACGTTCCTCGGCCGACCTCGCTCCGTCCGATGTGGGCCTGATCTTCCGCCGGCAGAAGGCCGAGTCGCGGGTACTGGTGAGGGACGGCGAGACCGTGGTGATCGGAGGCCTGACCGTCGACGAGACGGGGGAAGTGCGCTCGGGCATCCCCCTGTTGATGGACCTGCCGCTCGTGGGGCGGCTCTTCCGCACGCGCCGGGAGTCCACGACCCGCCGCGACCTCCTGATCCTCGTCACTCCCACGATTGTACGTGCGGCTTCCCCGTAACCGGACCCTGCGCTATCTATGGACATCCGGCCAGTGTCGGGTGCCGGGACCCAAGCACACCCTCTGTTCATCTCCCACATGCCTCTGGATCACATTTCCTTCCATACCGCCGGAGAGTCCCATGGTCGCGGCCTCGTCGCCGTACTGGAGGGGTTTCCTGCCGGAGTCCCCCTCGATTCCGCCCGGGACATCGACCCGGAGTTGACCCGCCGACAGGGCGGCTACGGCAGGGGACGCCGCATGCAGATCGAGTCCGACCGCGTGGAGATCATGTCCGGCCTGCGCCTGGGCTCCACGCTGGGCTCACCGCTCTCAATGGTGATCTGGAACCGCGACTGGGAGAACTGGACCACCGCCATGGCTCACGAGGCGCCGGATCCGGAAGGCAATCCCAAGGCCCTGCGTCCGGTGTACCTGCCGCGACCGGGTCACGCCGATCTGGCGGGTGTTCTGAAGTACGACAGGCGGGACGCGAGAGATGTGCTTGAGCGTGCGTCCGCGCGCGAGACTGCCGCACGGGTGGCGTGCGGAGCCGTGGCGCGCGTGCTCCTGAGGGAGGTTGGGGCAACCGTCGGAAGCCACGTGACACGTATTGGGGACGTGGAGGCCCAGGTGCCCGAGGAGCTTCCGGCGGACCTCAACGGCGTCTCCGACGGCTCTCCGGTACGGACCCTCGACAAGACCGCGGAGACCGGGATGATCGCCGCGATCGACTCGGCCAGGGAGCAGGGAGACACCGTGGGCGGGTGTTTTGAGGTCGTGGTGAGGGGTCTGCCGGTGGGTCTGGGCAGCTACGTGTCGTGGGACCGCAAGCTGGACGGGCGGCTCGCCCAGGCGGTGATGTCGGTTCATGCGATCAAGGGGGTGGAGATCGGCCCCGCGTTCATCAACGCGGGCCGGCCAGGTTCGCGGGTGCACGATCCGATCTACCGGGACGACACCCGTACCCGGTCCGGGGGCTTTCGACGGTCCCGCAATCGATCCGGCGGACTGGAGGGAGGAGTCACCACGGGCTCGCCCCTCGTTGTGCGCGGGGCGATGAAGCCCATTTCGACATTGCTCCGCAACCGGCTGCCAAGCGTGGATCTCCGGGACGGCACCACCAGGCATGCCACGGTGGAGCGCAGCGACGTGTGTGCGGTGCCGGCTGCCGCCGTGGTAGCCGAGGCCATGGTGGCGCTCGTGGTGGCCGACGCCATGCTGGAGAAATTCGGCGGTGACTCGCTCGGAGAGTTCAGGCGGAATCTGGATTCGTATCTGGATCGCCTCAACTCCCGCGGTTTTCGTGAGCGGGGACCGGAGCACGGGTGATGCCGGATCCAGCCGTGGTCTCGGCAACGCCGAACCTGACCGGATCGGTGGAGCGCATCGTATTGATCGGCTTCATGGGGGCCGGCAAGTCCACCGTGGGTCCGCTCCTTGCGAGGACGCTCGGTTGGCGCTTCACAGACCTCGACGCCGAGGTGGAGCGTGCGGAGGGCTCGTCCGTGGCGGAGTTGATTCGCGGACGCGGAGTCGAGCGGTTCAGGGAACTGGAGTCGAGGACCGGGCGGCGGGTCCTGCGCCGCCGCCAGGTCGTGGTGGCCGCAGGTGGCGGGTGGGCCGCCGAGCCGGGCCACATGGATCTGCTCGACAAGCGCTCGTTGGCGGTTTGGCTGCAGGTAACGCCCGAAACCGCGCTGGCCAGAATCCGCGCCGCACGGCGTTCGAGACCGCTCCTCGATGTCGGCGACCCGCTCGAGGCAGCCCGGGATCTGCTGCAGACGCGGACTGCCCACTATCGCCGGAGTGACATTACAATCGACACGGAGAAGAGGTCGCCCGCAGAGGTCGTGCGGGAGATCATGCGACAAACGGTCTTGTGCGGGGCGGACATGGAGGAGTTCGAGTGAAGCTTGTCATTGTAGAGTCGCCGGCGAAGGCGAAGACGATTGCGAGGTTCCTGGGCCCGGACTACCGCGTTCACGCATCCTATGGCCACATCCGGGACCTGCCACGTTCCGCCAGGGAACTGCCCGGATCCGTCCGCGACAAGGATTGGGGCCGCATGGCGGTGAACGTGGAGGACGGGTTCAAGCCCGTCTATGTCGTCCCGGAGGAGAGTCGCCGACATGTCCGCGAGCTGAAGAAGCTCCTGCGGAACGCCGACGAGGTACTCCTGGCTACGGATGAGGACCGTGAGGGCGAGTCGATCAGCTGGCATCTGGTCGAGGTGCTGAAGCCGTCCGTGCCCGTGCGGCGCATCGCGTTTCACGAGATAACGCGTCCGGCCATCGAGTCGGCGCTGGCGAACCCCCGCAAGGTTGATCGGCGGCTGGTTCAGGCCCAGGAGGCCCGCCGCATTCTGGATCGCCTGTACGGGTACAGCCTTTCTCCGGTGCTATGGAAGAAGGTCCGCACCAAGCTGAGCGCAGGGCGGGTTCAAAGTGTGGCCTTGCGGCTCATCGTCGACCGCGAAGAGGAACGGCGCCGCTTCTCGGTGTCCGAGTACTGGCGGGCGAAGGCGGTGCTGGCCAGGGACGGCCGGGAATTCTCGGCTCTGCTGACGGCCATTGGTGACAGACGCGTGGCCACGGGCAAGGACTTCGATCCGTCGACGGGGGCACTCTCGTCATCGCGGAGGGTGGTGTCCCTGGATCGGCAGGCGGCCGAAGCGATCGTGGCGGCGGCGCCCGCGGTCCTTCCCTGGGAGGTCCGGCGCGTCACGAAGAAATCCACCACACAGAGGCCGGCGCCGCCGTTCACCACATCGACCCTGCAACAGGCGGCCGCCGGCCGGCTGCGAATGTCGCCCCGGCAAACGATGCGGGTTGCACAGCGGCTCTACGAGGGCATCGATCTCGGCGGCGGCGACCGCGAGGGACTGATCACCTACATGAGAACCGACTCGGTCACCCTTTCCAACAAGGCACTCGGCGATGCCGGCCGCTACATCAGGCGGGCGTTCGGGGCCGATTACCACAAGGGGCCGAGGCGGTACCGGACCAGATCCAAGATCGCGCAGGAGGCCC
This sequence comes from Gemmatimonadota bacterium, assembly GCA_009844885.1. Classification (GTDB taxonomy): domain Bacteria; phylum Gemmatimonadota; class Gemmatimonadetes; order Longimicrobiales; family Gaopeijiaceae; genus Bin94. Next base: position 21,127 of record VYAQ01000019.1, on the reverse strand, counting down.
ACGAAGGGATTCGTCCGACCGAGATCGGTCGCACGCCAGACAGTCTGGAACGGCTTCTCGGACCGGACGAACTGTCCCTTTACCGGCTGATCTGGAGCCGCACGGTCGCGTCGCAGATGGCCGACGCACAGGTGGACCGCACCTCGGTGGAGTTGGTGGCCACGATTGACGGAACCGATCACACCTTTCGGGCCATGGGATCCGTACTTCGCTTCCCGGGCTATCTCAGGGTCTACGGCGAGAAGCGAAAGGACCAGATCCTTCCGGCCATGTCGGAGGGCGACAGGGTCGTTGCGGACACGGACGTGCGGGGCACGGATTCCTCCGCCTCCGCCCTCGTTCTCCGCGCCATCGAAGCGGATCGCCGCGAAACCAGGCCGCCGCCCCGTTACACGGAAGCGTCGCTGGTCCGCAAGCTGGAGGATGAGGGTATCGGGCGACCGTCGACGTACACGCCCACGATCTCTACGATCCAGGACCGCGACTATGTGCGGAAGCGGGGCGGCGCCCTGGTCCCCACGTATACCGGAATGGCCGTTGTCCGGTTGCTGCGTCAACACTTCGGGAGGTACGTCGACCTGGATTTCACCGCACGCATGGAGGACTCCCTGGACGACATAGCAGCGGGCGAAGCCGAGTCCCTTGGATTCCTCGAGGCCTTCTACAATGGAGAAGGAGGGCACCCCGGACTGGCTCGCGAAATCGACGACACCATGCCGCGCATCGATTTCCCCAGGATTCCCCTGGGGGTCGATCCCGGCACGGGTGAGGAGATCCGGATCAGAATCGGCCGGAATTCCGCCTTCGTGGAGAGGGGAGCCGGCGAGGCCGCAAAGCGAGCGACGATCCCCGCGGAACTTCTGATCGACGAGCTCACCGTTGACAAGGCCGTGGAGCTTCTGGCTGCCCGCGCCCAGAGCGGCGAACTGCTCGGCACGGATCCCGTCTCGGAGTCGCCGGTCCTCCTCCGGGTTGGGCCATATGGTCCCTATGTGCAGCTTGGCCGGGCCACCAGGGGCGGGGCCAAGCCGAAGCTGGTCGGGCTCCCGAAGGACGTGGATGCGTCGGAAGTCACCCTCGACTACGCGTTGCGTCTGTTGTCGCTTCCACGGGTGCTCGGCACCGATCCGAAGAGCGGCGAAGAGGTCAGGGCCGGGTTGGGGCGGTACGGTCCCTATGTCGCGAGTGGAAACGAATACCGCAGTCTGGACTCGGCCGATCAGCTCTTTACGGTTACGCTTGACGAGGCGTTGGCGCGGCTGGCGGTGAAGAAGGCCGCGAGGAAGGGAAGGACCGTGCTGAAGCGTCTCGGCGAGCACCCGGCGTCCGGTGCCGAAGTGGAGTTGCTCCAGGGACGTTATGGTCCCTACGTCACCGATGGCACCGTCAACGCGAGTGTCCCCAGGGATCGCGAGCCCGAATCCACGACGCTTGAGGAGGCCGTCGAGCTCCTGGCTCAAGCCGGCAGGCGGAAGAAGACCCGGCGGCCGGCCAGAAGGCGAGCGGCCAGGGCCAGAAGAGGCTAGGCAGCCCGTGGACAAAATCCTCCCGGCATTCGAGCGGCGATGCATCCGGGCCGGACCGCTTCGCTCTGCGTTGCTCCTCGGGCCCGTAGCGCTGCTACTGGCCCTTCGTCGCGCCTTGCCGGCCCGGCGCCTCGCCGCTCTCGGTGCTCGGGCGGCTTTGTCCACGGACTGCTAGGCAGGTTCCGATGAGCGTCGTGACGGTGGTTGGCGGAGGACTCGCAGGGTGCGAGGCCGCGGTGGCGCTGGCGGACCGGGGCCGGCGCGTGCGGCTCGTCGAAATGCGTCCGGGCAAGGCGACTCCGGCACACCAGACCGGAGATCTCGGCGAACTGGTCTGCACCAACTCCTTCAAGAACGAGCGGCCCGCCACCGCGCACGGTCAGCTGAAGCGCGAGATGCGGTGCCTCGGATCGGTGCTGCTTGCTGCCGCCGAGGAGAGCCGGGTGCCGGCGGGGGCCGCGCTGGCGGTGGACAGGAAGTTGTTTGCCCAGGCCCTTACGGAACGTGTCGAACGCCATCCCGGAATCCGGATCGAGCGCGAGGAGGCGCGGACGATACCGGGGGGACCCACGGTCCTGGCCACGGGCCCCCTCACCTCCGACGACATGGCCGCCAGCATTGCCGCCGAGCTGGGCGATGGGGGACTCGCGTTCTACGATGCCATCGCACCGATCGTCCACGCCGACTCCGTGGATTCCGAGGTCGCGTTTGCCGCGGGCCGATATGGCCAGGACGCCGACTATCTGAACTGTCCCATGGACGAAGCCGAGTACGACGCCTTCCTCGGGGCGCTGCGCGGTGCCGACGTGTACGAGGGGCACGATTGGGACCGGGTGCCGTATTTCGAGGGGTGCCTGCCCATAGAGGTCATGGCTGTCCGGGGCCACGACACGCTCCGCTTCGGGCCCATGAAGCCCGTCGGACTGGCCGATCCGCGCACCGGCAGGCGCCCTCATGCGGTGGTGCAGCTGCGGAGGGAAGATCGCGCCGGGCAGATGTGGAACCTGGTGGGCTTCCAGACCCGGTTGCGGGTTGGAGAACAACGGCGTGTCTTCACCACCATTCCCGGGCTTGAGAATGCCGAATTCCTCCGCTGGGGATCCATCCACCGCAACACCTACCTGAACTTTCCGGCGTGCCTTACCTCCTGCGGATCGTCGCGCGCCCGTGCGGACCTGTTCTTCGCTGGTCAACTGACGGGCGTGGAGGGCTACACGGAGTCCGCCGCTTCCGGAATCCTGGCGGCCATCAACCTGGATCGGGTGCTCAGCGGTGCCGACCCGGTCATTCCTCCCCCGCAAACCATGCTCGGGGGACTCTACCGATATCTGAGGGAGGCGGACCCGGGGGACTTCCAGCCGATGAACTCGAACTGGGGATTGGTGGATCCTCTTCCGAATGCGCCGCGCAGGAAGGCAGCGCGCAGGGAAGCTCTTGCGGAGCATGCGGATCGGTGCTTTCGGCGCTGGGTTGCCGAGACCGGAGCGATGTCGGGGAGGGCGGCAGTGGCATGAGAAGAGAGGTCGCCCGCTTCCTCGAACACCTGGAGGTTGCGCGCAACCTGTCTCCTCACACGGTTGCGGCGTATCGCCGGGACCTCGGCGACCTGGAGGTCTTCGCAAGTGGCTACCTGGGCCGCGACGACTTCAGGTGGAGCGACGTCGACCGGGGTGTGATTCGCTCCTTTCTGGGCGAGGCGGGACGCCGCGGACTCGCGCCCCGCACGGTCGCCCGCAAGCTGTCGGCGGTGCGCGCCCTGTTTCGCCACCTGCATCGCGAGGGGGAGATCCCGTCGAACCCGGCCCGTCACGTGCGCGGGCCGAAACTCGACCGTACGCTGCCCGCGCACATGCGGGTCGAGGAGGTCTCGGAGCTCTTTCGCTGGGTCGAGGCTCGCGCGGAGAACGAGAACGGTCTGATCGAGACCCGCCTTCTGGTCATTCTGGAGCTCCTCTACGGGAGCGGGATACGACTCGCCGAGCTGGGTGCGCTCGACTTGCAGTCCCTCGACCTTTCCCGGGGCCAGATGCGCGTGCTCGGGAAGGGACGGAAGGAGCGCATCGTGCCGGTTACCAGGTCGGCCGCGCGCGCGGTGGCCGGGTATCTTCCGCTGCGGGCCGAAGTGGCGCGGAGCGGCTGCGGCGCGCTGTTGGTGGGGCGTCATGGCGACCGCCTGTCCAACAGGCAGATCCAGCGGCACGTCCAGCAGGTCCTCGCGGGCTTTGCCGAAGTCGCAGGGCTGTCGGTGCACTCGCTCCGGCACAGCTTTGCCACCCACCTCCTGGACGCGGGCGCCGATCTCATGGCCGTCAAGGAGTTGCTCGGCCATGCATCGCTGGGCACCACGCAAATCTACGCTCATACCTCCAAAGAGCGGCTCCGGCGCGTCTACAAGGGTGCGCACCCGCGGGCGTAGGGATCGGACTCACACTTCCGGCCGTGCGCGGGCGTATCTAGCTTTTGAGGCTACACTGCTTGAGCCTCCGTTGGGCTGCCGCGCCCGATCCGCTCCAGCTGCAAGAACGTGCGACCCCAATCGAGACCCGACGAATGAATCCTCCGTCACCACTTGTGCCCGGTGCTGCCGTCCACGCGACGACGGTGATCACGGTGGCCCGGAACGGTCGTGTCGCCATGGCGGGTGACGGGCAGGTGACCATGGGAGACACTGTGGTCAAGGGGGAGGCGCGCAAGGTGAGACTGCTGAAGGATGGGCGTGTGCTTGCGGGCTTCGCCGGGGCGGTTGCAGACGCCTTCACCCTCTTCGCGAAGCTGGAAGGCAAGCTGGAACGATGGCCGTCCAACCTGCCGCGCGCGTGCGTTGAACTGGCGAAGGAGTGGCGGACCGACCGCTACCTCCGCCGTCTGGAGGCGCTCCTGGCGGTCGCCGACCGCGACCATCTCTTCCTGGTGGGCGGTGACGGCAACGTCATCGAGCCCGACAAGCCGGTGCTCGCCATCGGCTCGGGGGGCGCGTATGCGCTGGCTGCCGCGCGCGCTCTCCTGGATTGCTCCGACATGGACGCCGTCGAGATCGCCCGCCGCGCGCTGGAGATCGCCGCCGACATCTGCGTGTACACCAATCGCGAGATCACCGTCCTGGAACTGGAGCCGGCATGACATCAGTGACCGCTTCCGCCGACACCTCCGCGCCCGTCGAGCAGGCGTCGCCGGAAGAGCCTCCCAGCTGGCTCGATCAGCTCACGCCCCGCGAGGTCGTGGCCGAACTCGACAAGTACATCATCGGGCAGTCCGAAGCGAAGAAAGCGGTGGCCATCGCGCTCCGCAACCGCTGGCGGCGGCAGCAGGTTGAGGACGAATTGCGCGAGGAGATCCTGCCCAACAACCTCATCATGATCGGGCCCACCGGGGTGGGGAAGACCGAGATCGCGCGCCGCCTCGCCCGGCTGGCGGGCTCGCCGTTCGTCAAGGTCGAAGCTTCCAAGTTCACCGAGGTCGGCTACGTGGGCCGCGACGTCGAGTCCATGGTCCGCGACCTCGTCGACACGGCCGTGGCGATGGTCAGGGCAAACCGCGAAGACGAGGTCGAGGTGGAAGCGGAACGCCTGGTCGAGGAGCGGCTGCTCGACCTTCTCCTCCCGGATTCGGCCACGCCCACGGCGCCCTCGCCACCGCGTGAGGCCGACGACACCAGGGCAGGACGGCCTGCGGGGGCTTCCGGATCTCCAGGCAAGGTGTTCGTGGCGGGACCGGGTGGCACGTCGCGCGCCCGCCAGGCCGATCCCAATGGCGATCCCCTGATCGCCGAGCGAAGAGCGCGAACCAGAGAGAAGCTCCGCAAACTGCTTCGCGAAGGGCACCTGGAGGACCGCACGGTCGAACTGGACGTCCAGCAGAATTCGCCCATGGGCGGCATGATGTTCCCGGTGGGCGGCATGGAGGGCATGGACCTCCACTTCACGGAGATGCTTCAAGACATGTTGCCGAAGCGGTCCAAGCGGCGCACGGTGAGCATCGCCGAGGCGCGGCGCGTGTTGCTCCAGGAAGAGCTGGATCGCCTGGTCGACATGGACGAGGTGGTGAACGAGGCGCTGGACCGCGCCGAGGAAATCGGGATCATCTTTCTCGACGAGATCGACAAGGTGGCGGGGAAGCGCACCGGCGCGGGTCCCGACGTGAGCCGGGAGGGAGTTCAGCGCGACCTGCTCCCGATCGTGGAGGGCTGCAACGTCCAGACCAAATACGGCTTCGTCCGCACCGACCACATGCTCTTCATTGCAGCCGGGGCCTTCCACGTGGCTAAGCCATCCGACCTCATACCCGAACTGCAGGGCCGCTTCCCGATCCGCGTGGAGCTCCAGAACCTCGGCGCTGCCGAGTTCGCGCGCATCCTGCGCGAGCCCCGCAACGCGCTGGTACGCCAGTACCGTGCGCTGGTGGAGACGGAGGGCGCGTCGGTCGAGTTCACCGACGACGGGATCGAGGAAATCTCCCGCATCGCGGCGGAACTCAACGATCGCATGGAGAACATCGGCGCGCGCCGGCTGCGCACCGTCCTTACCACGCTGCTGGAAGAGCTGCTCTTCGACCTTCCCGATGAACGGCGCGGCGAGACGGTTGTGGTGACCGCGGAATTCGTCCGCGAACGGCTGGATCGCATCGCCGCCGATGACGATCTCAGCCGCTACATCCTCTGACGCACCGACGCGATCGGGAACATGGCCTCCGCGAAGCGCGACTTCATAGACATCGCCGCACACGACGCCGGGTATCTTCGCCACCTCCTGGAGTTGACGGGACACCTCAAGCGCGGTGAACCGGCCGGCGGTTCGCTCCAGGGCCGCACCCTGGCGATGATCTTCCGCAAGAGCTCGACCCGCACGCGCGTGAGCACGGAGGCGGGGATGGCGCAGCTTGGAGGTCACGCGATCATGATCTCCGACCACGACTCACAGATCGGCCGCGGCGAAAGCGTGGCCGACACCGCCGGCGTGCTGAGCCGCTATGTCGACGCGATCCTGATCCGGACCTTCGCCCAGGACGAGGTCACCGAGCTGGCCCGGGAAGCGACCGTGCCCGTGATCAACGGCCTCACGGACCTTCTCCACCCCTGTCAGGTCATGGCCGACCTCTTCACCGCCGCCGAGGAGTTCGGCGACGATCTGTCCGCGCTCACGGTGGCGTGGGTCGGCGACGGCAATAACATGGCCAACTCCTGGCTCAACGCCGCGCTGCGGTTCGGCTTCACCCTTCGGCTTGCGTGTCCCGTGGGCTACGGTCCCGACCCGGCGATCCTCGCCAGAGCCCGCGCGGCGACCGACGTGGAGGTGCTCGGGTCGCCGCACGAAGCGGTCGTCGGGGCGCATGTGGTGACCACCGACGTGTGGGCGTCGATGGGGCAGGAGGACGAACAGAGCATCCGCGAGACGGTTTTTGCGGGTTTCCAGGTGGACGCGCCGCTCATGGCACTGGCCGATCCCGCGGCGATCTTTCTGCATTGCCTCCCGGCGCACCGGGGCGAAGAAGTCACCGCCGAGGTGATCGACGGGCCGCGTTCCCGCATATTCCGCGAAGCCGAAAACCGCCTGCACTTCATCAAGGCCCTCCTGCTGGACCTCATCCGACCACGCGAACGCTTTGGTTGATACCATGAACCCCAAGTTGCGAAAGACGCCGCTCCACGATGTTCACACCGCTCTGGGCGGCAAGTTGGTCCCGTTCGCCGGCTACTCCATGCCGGTGCAGTACCCGAGCGGCATTCGTGCCGAGCACGCCGCGGTCCGGACCGCCGCGGGCCTCTTCGACGTGTCCCACATGGGTGAGTTCACCGTGCGCGGACCTCAGGCCGAGGACTTCGTCCAGTACCTGACCGTGAACGATGTGTCGCGGGTCGCCGTCGGTCAGGCGCAATACTCCGCGCTCTGCAACGAGCGCGGGACGATCCTCGACGACCTTCTGGTCTACCGGTTCGCGGACCGCTTCGTCCTGGTCGTCAACGCCAGCAACCGGACGAAGGACTGGCGCTGGGTCAACGAACACGCCGTTCGCTTCGACGTGGAGCTTGCCGACGACTCCGACGACATTGCCCTGATCGCGCTCCAGGGTCCCGCGAGCGAGGCCATCTTGAGTCCCCTGACCGATGTCGACCCCGGCACGGTGGGCTACTACCGCTTTGCCGAGGGCGAAGTCGCGGGTGTGGAGGCGGTCGTGAGCAGGACCGGTTACACCGGGGAGGATGGATTCGAGCTGTACCTGCCGACCGCCGCCGCAGTCGACACCTGGCGTGCGCTGACCGAGTCCGGCGAGCCGCACGGACTCAGCCCGGCCGGCCTGGGTGCGCGCGATTCCCTGCGTCTCGAAATGGGGTATGCGCTCTACGGCAACGACCTCGACGAAGAGCACACCGCGCTCGAGTCCGGATTGGGCTGGATCGTGAAGCTCGACGCGGGCGACTTCATCGGCCGCGATGCGCTGGCCGTACAGAAGGAGCGGGGAGTGACTCGCCGTCTCACGGGAATCCGGCTGACGCAGCGGGGGTTTCCCCGCCCCGGCTACCCGCTCGTCCACGACGGGGAGGACGTGGGCACAGTCACGTCCGGCGTAGCCAGTCCGTCTCTCGGGTACGGGGTTGCGCTGGGGTATCTTCCAGTGGCCGCGGCCCGCCCCGGGACCGAGGTCGGAGTCAGGATCCGCGACCGGGTCATAGCGGGGCGGACCCAGCGGCCGCCCTTCTACACCGAGGGCTCCATCAAGAGATAGCATGGCCGAAACCGTCCTCGTCACGACGCACGATCTGCCCCTGGCCGGAGAACTGCGTGCGGGGTTTCGCCACGCCGGCTACAGCGTCGAGTTGTTCACTGCCGGCGAGGACGTGGCCGGTGCCGATGAGCCGGTTCTGCTTGTGTTCACCGGGGGCGCGGATGCGGACGCCGGCGTGCGTCAGGCAGGACAGGCGTCGCGGCTCGGCATCCCGGTCTTTGCTGTGGTCGGGTCCGGCAGGGCGAAGACCCGGGCTGGCGACGTCACGCTCGCCTTTGCGCGTCCGGTCGACACCGAGGAGATCGTCCTGGTAGGGACGCGGGCGATCGAACGGAAGCGGCTCCGGCGGGCGACGGGCATCGTGGGCGAGACCGATGCAATGATCGAGGTGCTGGAGCGCGTCGTCCAGATCGCCCCGGTCGACGCCACGGTGCTCGTGACGGGCGAATCGGGGACCGGCAAGGAACTGGTTGCACGGGGAATCCACGCCCTCTCTCGCCGCCGCCACAAGAACTTCATTCCCGTCAATGTCGCGGCGCTCTCCGAAACTCTCCTCGAGAGCGAACTCTTCGGCCACGAGAAGGGAGCGTTCACCGGGGCGATCGATGCGCGCCGGGGACTGTTCGAGCTGGCCAACGGAGGCACCATCTTTCTCGACGAAATCGGGGAGATGCCGCCACAGACGCAAACGAAGCTCCTCCGCGTGCTGGAGCAGCAGGAGTTTCATCGGGTCGGTGGCCAGAAGCTGATTCGCGTCAATGTTCGCATTCTTGCCGCTACCAATCAGCACCTGCAACACCTTGTGGTGTCTGGAGATTTCCGCAAGGACCTCTACTATCGCCTCAATGTCCTGGCTATCGCGCTGCCACCGCTCCGGCACCGGCGGGACGACATCCCGCTTCTCGTGGACGCGTTCATCCGGGAGGCCGGCGAGCGTCACGATCGCGGTCCCTTCCGGGGGATCTCCGGCGAAGCGATGGACATCCTGATCCGCCACCGCTGGCCCGGGAACGTGCGCGAGTTGCGCAACCTGATCGAGAGCATGGTGGTCCTCGCGCCCGGCCGGCAGATCCGCGCCGAGGACATTCCCGACGACGTGCGCTCCGGCGAGGGGGCGCTCGCCCTGGTGCCCGCAACCCCCGGCCGCCCCCGGCGCGGCGAGGGCGGCGCCGATTCGCTCCGGCCTCAGCTCGAGTTCATCTTCCGGACGATGATGGAGATGAAGGTCGATATCGAGGACCTCAGACGCGAATTCGAAGCATTCCAGGCGGAGGAGCACAGCACCGAACCCTCGGCTGAAATCGTGTACGAGCGACCCGCGGGAGCCGTCGCGCCGGGCCCGGGTGAGGTCGCTGGAGAAGCCCGGGTGCGTACACCTGGCGAGGCCGGCGAGGCACACCATGCGGAGGTGGAGATCGTGGCGGAATCCGGGGAAGACCCGGAAGCGCCCTCCGCAGCCGATCCCGACTCCACCGATGCGCGCGCGGAGGTTGCGGTCGACACGGGAGCGGTCGCCTATCGTCCCGGCATGACCCTGGACGACATGGAGAGGGAGGTCATCGTGACGGTGCTCGAGTCGGTCGAGTGGAACCGGCGGCAGGCCGCGGAGTTGCTCGGCATCGGGGAGCGGACGCTCTACCGCAAGGTCAAGAAGTACGATCTGCAGGAGGGCGGGGGAGAAGGCTGACTGACGCCGCCCTCCGTCAGCGCTGTCGGGGTATCCTGCCCCGCTCGGCCTCGATTACCGCCACCTTGCCGGCCCAGGAGGAGTCCTCGACTTCGCGGTAGACCACGGTGAGTTCCCGGGCAAGGTCCAGTTCGCCGCCAAAGGCGTAGAGCGCCACGGCAGTGGATTGCTGCTCCAGTCGCTGGCTGCCCCAACTCGGCGTGATCGCCCGTATGGCGACGGGGCGCTCGCGAAGGCCCCGCGAAACCAGATGCAGATCGTCCGGTTGGAATTCGGTGCCGGGCTGCGCGCTGGAAAAGGAGACGAGGAAAAGCAAGAGCGCCCCGCCGCCCGGGGGCTCGGCAAGCGTTCCCCCGTGCGCTTCCGCGATGCGCGCGAGTCGGTCCCGCGTGTCCGGTGCGGCGGCCTCGAGCACCCAGGACGCCAGCGGCGTAACCTCGATTCGAAGCGCCCCGGCGACCATGTGCACCGAGATCTGGTCCTGACGGAGTGATCCAGAGGGCTGCGCCGCCTCCGGGACGGTTCGCTGGGAAACTGCCGCCGGCCCTCGCGCTTCGCCAGGCGGTGGTGCCGGCGCACACGCGGCCGCGGCGATCGCCCACAAGCCCGCTGCCAACGGCAGTCTGCCGAAATCGTTCGTCATCTACGCATCCTCCAACTCCAGCAGCGCCACGATGGCGTCGAGCACTTCCCCGGCACCCTCTCCCGTGCGCGCGGAAGTCGGCAGTACCTGCTCCTCCGCGACCCCCAGCTCTTCCGTGGCGCGCCGCACGGCGCCGGCCTCGCGCTCCGTGGCCTTGAGCTTGTCGACCTTCGTGAGCGCGATCAGGGTCGGCAGCCCGGTTTCCGCCAGGTAGTCGACGAACTCCCGATCCCCCGCTGTCGGCGGATGGCGGCTGTCCACCAGGTACACGACGCCGCGCAGTTCCTCGCTCCCCGCAAGGTAGCTCCGAACCAGCGTTCGCCACGAGTCCCGCACGGCCCTGGGGGCCCTGGCGTAGCCCGACCCCGGCAGATCCACGAGAAAGAAAGCCCCGTTGACCGCATAGAAATTGAGCGCCTGGGTCTTTCCCGGAGAGGCCGACACTCGCGCGACCTTGCGCCGTGGCCGTCCCAGGACCCGGTTGATCAGCGACGACTTGCCGACGTTCGAGCGCCCCGCAAAGGCGATCTGGGGCAATTGCGCCGGGTAGGGCTGGCCGGGCGCGACCACCGACCCGGCGAACTCGACGGAACGAACGACCACGGCCCCGGCCTCACGAAACCTGCGCGCCCAGCTCGTGTGCGCCGGGCATCGCGTCGTCCCGCGGTTGTCGCTTCGGCCTGCCCGGCGCCAGCGCTTCCCGGAGGACCTGGTCCATCGTCTCGACCGGGACCATCTCGACACCCCTGCGCACCTCCTCCGGTAGCCGTTCGATGTCCATGGTGTTCATCGCGGGGAGCAGCACCCGCCTGATGCCCCCCCTGAGCGCCGCCACCGCCTTCTCCTTGATCCCGCCGACCGGAAGCACGCGTCCCCGCAGCGTGATCTCTCCGGTCATCGCGAGCTCCGGCCGGGTGGGCGTCTCGGTGAGCGCCGAGATCAGGGCCGCGGCGATCGTGATCCCGGCCGAGGGGCCGTCCTTGGGCGTCGCGCCTTCGGGAATGTGGATGTGGATGTCCACCTCGCGGTGGAACTGCTCCGACAGCCCCAGCAAGCGAGCGCGCGAGCGTGCGTAAGTCACCGCTGCGAATGCCGACTCCTTCATCACCTCGCCCAGCGTCCCCGTGAGCTGGATCTTCCCGGAGCCCGCCACGACCGCGACCTCGACCTCCATCACTTCACCCCCCGCCGCGGTCCACGCGAGCCCGCAGGCGATCCCCGACCGATCCGCTCCCTCCTCCCGGCTCGGCGGGAGATGAACCGGTGGCCCCAGCAGCTCACGCAGGTCGGCGGGTTCGACGGGTTCGAGACTCAGCACGCCGTCGGCCGTGACCCGTCTGGCCAGCTTACGGGCCACCCTGGACAGCCGTCGCTCGAGTTCTCGCACGCCCGCCTCGCGGGTGTACTCGGCGACGATCGTCTGAATCGCGGCGTCCGATATCTCGGGAGAGAACGGTTCGAGCCCGTGACGCTCCACCTGCCGGGGCCAGAGAAACTGCCGCGCGATCGCCTTCTTTTCGGTGTCCAGGTATCCCGGCAGACGGATCACCTCCATGCGGTCCCGCAGCGGGCCGGGAACCTCGCCCAGCGTGTTTGCCGTCGCGATGAAGAGCACGTGCGACAGGTCGAAGTCGAGCTCGAGGTAGTGATCCGTAAAGGCCCGGTTCTGCTCGGGATCGAGGACCTCGAGGAGGGCCGCGCCGGGGTCCCCGTGGAAGTCGCGCGCCACCTTGTCCACCTCGTCCAGCAGGAACACGGGGTTGCGGGAACCGCTCCTGCGCATCCCCTGAATCACGCGGCCCGGCAGTGCCCCAACATAGGTGCGGCGGTGGCCCCGGATCTCGGCCTCGTCCCGGACCCCGCCAAGGCTCACGCGCACGAATTCCCGTTCCAGACAGCGGGCGATGCTGCGGCCCAGCGAGGTCTTGCCCACCCCGGGTGGCCCCACCAGGCAGAGGATCGGCCCGCGCAGCCGGCCCACCAGGGACAGCACCGCGATGTGGTCCAGGATCCTCTCCTTCACCTCCTCCAGGCCGTAGTGCTCGGCGTCGAGAACCGAAGCGGCCCGCGCCACATCCAGGCTGTCCGGCGTCTCGTGCGTCCACGGCAGCGCCAGAATCCAGTCCAGATAGGTGCGGATGACCGAGGCTTCGGGTGCGACGGGGTTCAGCTTGCGAAGTCTCGCGAACTCCTTGTCCACGCGGCTGCGGACGTCGCCGGGAAGCGGCGTGCGCCCGATGGTCTCGTCCAGCTCGGCCCACTCGGGATCGGTATCGGCGGATTCAGGAGCCATTGGACCGAGCTTCTCCTCGAGCGGGAAGCGATGCCCGTCGGCTTCCACCTGGAAGCGAATCTGCTCGTCCAGCTTTTCCTGAATCCGCAGGATCTCGACCTCGCGGACGAGGATCTCGCGCAGAATCTCGAAGCGCGGCCGTATGTCGGTGACCTCGAGAAGCTCCTGCCTCTCGCCGGATCCGATAACCAGGTGTCCCGCGATCAGGTGGGCGAGACGCACGCGATCCGCGGCCTGGCCGACCGCGGCAATCACTTCGTTCGGGATCCTCTCCGACAGCTTCACGTACTCGCGAAACATCTCGGTGACGGTATTCACGCACGCGTCCAGCTCCGCGTCCGGCCCCGGATCGGGCTCGAATTCCCACTCCGTCAGGAGTTCCACCGAGGCGCGGAAGCTCGTCCCGGACGGCAGGAACCGCACGATCCTGGCCCGTCCCAGTCCTTCCATCACCACCCGCGTCGTGCCGTCGGCCAGTGCCGCGGCCTGGACCACGCGGATCACCGTCCCCGCACGGTACAGATCATCCCGTCCGGGCGCCTCGACCGCGGGATCCTTCTGGGCCACCAGGAGCACGAACCCCCCCTCCGCCTCCGCCTCCGCGAGCGCGGCGACCGAAGGTGCCCTCCCGATCAGAAGAGGGACCGCCATGTAGGGAAAGTAGACGAGGTCGCGCAGCGCGATGACCGGCAACTCATCGGGAACCGTGCAGGTTCCGTCGAGCCGGTGCAGAGTGGCCATTTCCCGTGACTAGCAGTCTGCGGACAAAGCCGCCCGAGCACCGGGAGCTACGAGGCGCCGGGCCCTGTCCACGGGCCGTCAGGCCTCCTTCCGTTGCGCCTCGGGCCGCAATACGAGCAGCGGAGGAACCCTGCCCATGGCGCACTCGGGAGTCACCACAACCTCCCGCACATCGCTGCGCGACGGCAACTCGAACATCAGGTCCCGCATGATCCGCTCCAGCACGGCCCTCAATCCGCGCGCGCCGGTTCCCCGTCCAAAGGTCTGGCGGGCGATCTCCCGCAACGCGCCGGGGTCGAAGGTCAGCCCGATCCCCTCCAGCTCGAACATCTTCTCGTACTGCTTCACGAGGGCGTTCCTGGGCTCCTGCAGGATGCGCACGAGCGCTTCCTCGTCCAGGTCGTCCAGCGCCACGGTGACGGGCAGCCGCCCGACCAGCTCGGGGATCAGCCCGAAGCGCTGCAGGTCCTCGGGCTCGAGACAGGCCATCGCGTCGTCTTCCAGGCCATACCGGTCGTCCGCGCCCTCATCGACGTCCTCCTCGCCACCGAAACCGATCATCCGCTTGCCCAGGCGCTGTTCGATGATCTTGTCCAGTCCCTCGAACGCCCCGCCACAGATGAACAGGATACTGCGCGTGTCGATCTGGATGTACTCCTGCTGGGGATGCTTGCGGCCTCCCTGCGGGGGCACGCTGGCCACCGTCCCCTCGAGGATCTTGAGCAGCGCCTGCTGGACCCCTTCACCGGAGACGTCGCGCGTGATCGACGGGTTCTCCGACTTGCGGGCGATCTTGTCGAGCTCGTCGATGTAGACGATACCCCGCTCGCACTCGCTGAGATTGAAGTCGCTGGCCTGCAGCAGCCTCACGAGGATGTTCTCGACGTCTTCGCCGACGTATCCCGCCTCGGTCAGCGTTGTGGCGTCCGCGATGGTGAACGGGACCTGCAGAACCCGCGCGAGCGTCTGCGCCAGCAGCGTCTTGCCCACGCCGGTGGACCCCACCAGCAGCACGTTGGCCTTGTCGATCTCGACCTCGTCGAGCTTCCCCTGCTTGTGGACGCGCTTGTAGTGGTTGTAGACGGCGACCGCCAGGGACCGCTTGGCGGACTCCTGGCCGATTACGTAGTCGTCGAGGAAATCCTTGATCTCCGCGGGCGTGAGCGTGGCGACGGACGTCTCCTGGCTTTCCCGCTCCTCCTCTTCGGCCAGGATCTCGTTGCACAGCGAAATGCATTCGTTGCAGATGTACACCGACGGGCCGGAGATGAACTTCTTGACCGATTCCTTCGACTTGCCGCAGAAGCTGCAGCGCAGATGCTTGTCGCTCGACATCGCGTCCCCCTATTTCGAGTCGGACCCGGCCCCTCGGCCGTTTTCCTTCGACAGGACCTGGTCGACCAGACCGTAGGCGACCGCTTCCTCGGCGCTCATCCATCGGTCCCGGTCCACATCGGCGTTGATCTTCTTGAGTGTCTGCCCGGTCTGCTTCGCAAGGATGCGGTTGAGCCGCTCACGGGTTCCCAGCACCTCCTTCGCCGCGATCTCGATGTCGGCTGCGGTGCCCTGGTAGCCCGACGAAGGCTGGTGCAGCATGATGCGCGAATTGGGTAGCGCACTCCTCTTTCCTTTCTTGCCGGAGGCCAGAAGGAGAGCGCCCATCGAAGCCGCCATGCCCACGCAGTACGTCGCGACCGGGGCGCGCAGATGGTTCATGGTGTCGAAGATCGCGAGTCCGGCGTATACGCTGCCTCCCGGCGAGTTGATGTACAGGTAGATCTCCCGCTCCGGGTCGTCGGCGTCCAGAAACAGGAGCTGTGCGACGATGATGTTCGCCACCTGGTCGTTGATTGAACTTCCCAGAAACACGATCCGGTCCATCAGGAGCCGGCTGAAGATGTCGTAGCTGCGTTCGCCGCGGCTCGTGCGTTCGATCACGTAAGGTGGGAATATGGCCATCCGTCATCGTCCCCCGGTGACTTCCATGCTCATGACCCTCCCTCGTCGGGTGCTCCCGTGATGTCGGACTGCTCCCGGAGAAAGGCGAAGAGCTTCGCTTCGGTCAACCCCCGCTCGATGTTGCGGAGCGCGCCGGACTTGCGCAGACGGGCGCGCACCCTCGCGGGGGGCTCGTCCATGCTTCGCGCCAGCGCCTCCACCCTGGCGTCCACCTCCTCGCCCGACGCGTGCAGGCCATGCTCGTCGGTGATCCGGGCGGAAAGCAACTCACGCCGCACGGCCAGTTCCGAGGTGGGCCGGATCTCCTCCCTGAGCTTGTCGGCGGCCTCCCGCACCTCTTCGCCCTCCTCCCCCTGAATGTCCTTGACCAGCGCATCCGTGTACGCGGTCACCATGGACTCGGGGACCTCGAACGGGTTCGCCTCCACGATGAGGTGCATGAGACGGTTGTTGACCTCCGACTCCGCGCTGGACCTGGCCTCGCGCTCCAGGTCGTCGCCGATCCGGGCGCGCAGGGTGTCGATGTCCTCGAAGTCCCCCAACGTTCGAGCGAATGCGTCGTCCAGTTCGGGTAGCTCCGGTACGCGCCTGGAAAGCAGCTCGATGCGGAGGCGCTGGCTCTGACCCCTCCGGTTCTCGTCGGGGAAGTCGTCCGGGAATCCGATGTCGAACTCGTCCGCGCCGCCCGCCACCAGCGACCGCACTGCGTCCTCGATGTCGGGGAGCGCCTGGCCCTGTCCCAGGATGAAATCGTATTGCCGGCTGCCCGGTCCGTCCTCGTCGCTCTCGTCGGGGCCGATGTCGAGCCGTGTCAGCGCCACCGTTACCGAGTCGCCCGGCTCGGGGACGCCGTTGGTGGCGGTGCGCCAGGCGGCATGCTCGCCCCGCAGCCGTTCGAGGATCCTGTCGACCGCCTCGTCGGGCACGTGCACGCCCGGGTGCTCGACCTGGAAGCCTCCGATGCGCCCGAGGGGCACCGTGGGCCGGACTTCGAAGGAGGCGGTGAACGACAGCGGTCCGCCCGCAGGCAGGCGCACATCGTTCACGTCCACGTCGGTTACCGGGCGGAGCTCGTGCTCCTCCATGGCGGTGTCGCAGGCTTGCCGCACCAACCGCTCGACGGCCTCTTCCTCGATCGCAGGCCCGTAGCGCTGCGCGATCACGTGGCCCGGGACCCTGCCCTTGCGGAAGCCCTTCAGCTTCATCCGCGAGGCGTAGCGCCGGGTCAGGGCGCGCCTTTCATCCTCCACGTAGTCGATCGGCACGGCCACCTCCAGACTCCGCCGGCAGCCTTCGCCGGTGACCAGCCTGATTTCCAGCCGGGATGCGTCCAGGGTGCTCATCGCTCAGTTCACGGGGAGTGCGAAAGGGGGGACTCGAACCCCCACGGCCAGCGGCCACAAGATCCTAAATCTTGCGCGTCTACCAGTTCCGCCACTTTCGCTCCTGGTCGGGGCTCGATGTCCGAACAGGAAACCTAACGCGGGACAACGGTTCACCAAGGGGGCGCAACCCCCGAAAGGCCGTCGGCCGGGCGGCCGCGCGGGGGGCCCGCGCGACCGCCCCTGCGGCCCGTGGACAGAATCCCCCCGGCATTCGAGCGGCTCTGTCCACGGGCCGCGCCAGCGCGGCGCCTCGGTCGGTGCTCGTGGGGCTTTATCGCGTCAGCGTGGCACCCGGATGTTGTACATCGACTCCACCATGCCCTGGTCGGCACGGGGGCAGGCGGCGATCAGCGAAACTACGTCGCCGGGCGCCACGTCGCGGAACGCGGCCTCGACATCGTCCGTGTCCCGGATGGCGCGGCGGTCGATCTGGCGGATGACGCAACGCGGTCCGATGTTCCGGCGCGCGGCCGGGCCACCGGCCTGCACGTCGCGGACCACGACGCCCTCGGTGCTCTCCAGGCGGAGCTGGTCGGCGATCTCCGGGGTGATATCGGCGACATCGATCCCGATCTTGTCCGCGGTCCGAGGCTCCGGTGCCGAGGCGACCGCCACATCGTCGGACAACGGCGCCTGCTCGAGCCTGACCGTGACGTCGCGCGGGGCCCCGTCCCGGTACAGCCTGATGCGGACACGGTCGCCGGGGGACCTGAGCGCGATCTTGTGCTGGAGGTCGTTGCCGGACACGACACGTTCGCCCTCCACCTCGGTGATCACGTCGTATTGCCGCAGGCCGGCCCTCTCGGCGGGTTCTCCCTGCGTCACGTCGTCCACGAATGCGCCAGAGACCGCGGGCAGTCCGAGCACCTCCGCGTCTTCGGGGTTCACCTCGCGGACGCTCACGCCCAGGTAGGCCCGCCTGACGTGCCCGTAGGCGATGAGGTCCTCCATGACGCGGTGCGCCAGATCGATCGGGATGGCGAAGCCGTACCCCTGGTAGACTCCCGTGTTGCTGACGATCGCCGCGTTGATCCCGATGACCTGGCCGCGAAGGTTGACCATCGGCCCGCCGGAATTGCCCGAATTGATGACCGCGTCGGTCTGGATGAAGTCTTCGATGGCGAAGCCGGCATTACCGGTGAATTCCGGATCCGCGAAGAGGCTGCGGTTGATCAGCCGCAGCGACCTTCCCAGCGCCGACACGATCCCCGCCGTGACGGTGTAGTCGAGGTCGGGAGAGGCGCCCCGTGCGAATCCGGGGTTCCCGATCGCGAGGACCCACTCGCCGACCCGCACGTCCGCAGACGACCCCAGCGACGCCGTGGGCAGGCCGGTGCCGTCGATCTTGATGACGGCGATGTCGGTGGTGGGATCACTCCCCACGACGTCTGCGCGAAACGTGCGCCCGTCCTGCAGCGAGACGGTGATGCGTTCCGCGTCGTCGATGACGTGATTGTTGGTCATCACGTAGCCGTCCGCCGTGACGATGAATCCGCTGCCCCCGACCCGGGCCACGTCCGGCATGCCGCGTTCCGGCTGCTGTCGGAAGAACCGGTCGAGTCCGTTCTGGTTGCGGGGCTGCGGGCGGGACGCCTCGATCATCACCACCGCGGGCGTGACCGCGTCGGCGACGTTGACGAACGCCTGGCTCAGGTCGAGGGCGGGCTGAACCGCCTCCTCGGGAACCTGCGGCTCGGTTTGCACGACGATCGACGGCGCGGGCGCCTCGACGAAGCCGAACTGGGAAGCCAGGCCCAGCCCGGCCAGGAAGCAGCCCGCGACCGAAAGGGCGGCTTTGGCTTTTGCTCTTAGTGGATCATACATATGACCGCTCCGGATATCTGATGACTCGCTGTGTTGAAACCTGCCTTCATTGGACGGCCCGCGGCGGCGTCAACGTTGCCCGCCGTGGCGCGCCCTTCGCCGGCGTTCCTATCGGCTGTCCTCCTCCACGATCTCGTAGTCGGCCTCCACAACGTCTTCGTCGCCCTCCGCGTCTTCCTCGTCCGCTCCGCCGTCTCCGGCGTCGGTCCCGGCGTCCTGCTCCGCGGCAGCCGCTTCCGCAGCCTGGGACTGGTACATCTCCTGTCCGGCCGCGCTGAAGGCCTGCATCAGTTCGTCGCGGGCCTCGTTGATCTCGCCGGTGTCGTCGCCCTTGAGCGCGTTCCTGCCCCGCTCGAGGGCCGCGTCCAGACGGCCGCGGGTGCCCTCGGAGACCTTGTCGCCCCACTCTCCGCCGTCCTTCTCGACCTGGTAGACGAGGGAATCAAGCTGGTTCCTGGCATCGGCCGCTTCCCGGCGCGACTCGTCTTCCGCCGCGTGGGCTTCGGCGTCCGTGACCATCTTGTCGATTTCGGCGTCGCTCAGACCGCTGGAGGCCTCGATCCGCACCTTCTGCTCCTTGCTCGTGGCGCGGTCCTTCGCGGCCACATGCAGGATGCCGTTGGCGTCGATGTCGAAGGTCACCTCGATCTGGGGAACGCCCCTTGGCGCGGGCGGAATCCCCGTGAGCTGGAACTTCCCGATGGTGCGATTGTCGAGCGCCATCTTCCGCTCACCCTGCAGCACATGGATCTCCACGGTGGTCTGCGTGTCCTCGGCCGTGGAGAAGACCTCCATCTTCTTGGTCGGGATCGTGGTATTGCGCTCGATCAGCGTGGTCATCACGCCGCCCAGCGTCTCGATCCCCAGCGACAGGGGCGTCACGTCCAGCAGGAGCACGTCCTTCACGTCCCCGGCCAGCACCCCGCCCTGAATCGCCGCGCCGACCGCGACCACCTCGTCGGGGTTCACGCCGCGGTGGGGCTCCTGCTCGAAGAACTCCTCGACCACCTGCTGGATCTTCGGGATCCGGGTCGAGCCGCCGACCAGAACGACCTCGTCGATGTCGTCGGGCGTCATGCCGGCGTCGGCGAGGGCCTTCCGCATCGGCGGGATCGTCCGCTGCACCAGCTCGTCGACCAGGTGCTCGAACCGGGCGCGCGACAGCTGGTAGTTGAGGTGCTTGGGCCCTTCCTGGGTCGCGGTGATGAAAGGCAGGTTGATGTCCGTGGAGGTGGTCGAGGACAGCTCCATCTTGGCCTTCTCGGCGGCCTCCTTGAGCCGCTGCAGCGCCATCGAGTCCTGCGACAGGTCGATCCCCTGGTCCCTCTTGAACTCGGCAACGAGCCAGTCGATGAGGACCTGGTCGAAGTCGTCGCCGCCCAGGTGCGTGTCCCCGTTCGTGGCCTTCACCTCGAAGACGCCGTCGCCGATCTCCAGGATCGAGATGTCGTACGTGCCGCCGCCCAGGTCGAAGACCGCGATTTTCTCGTCCTTCTTCTTGTCGAGCCCGTAGGCGAGCGCGGCGGCCGTCGGCTCGTTGATGATGCGCTTGACATCCAGGCCGGCGATCTTGCCCGCGTCCTTGGTGGCCTGCCGCTGCGCGTCGTTGAAGTACGCGGGAACGGTGATGACGGCCTCGGTCACCGTAGTGCCCAGGTAGTCTTCCGCCGTCTGGCGCATCTTCTGCAGAATGACCGCCGACAGCTCGGGCGGAGTGAAGGGCTTGCCGCCGTTGGGCAGGTTGACCACGACCCGGTCCTGTCCGTCGCGAGTCACCTTGTACGGTACCCGCTTGCGCTCGGCCTCGACCTCCCCATACCGCATGCCCATGAACCGCTTGATGGAGAAGACGGTGTTCTCGGGGTTCGTGATCGCCTGTCGCCGGGCCACCTGTCCGACGAGGCGCTCCCCGTCCTTCGCAAAAGCCACGACCGACGGGGTCGTTCGCCCGCCCTCGGAGTTCGGTATGACCGTGGGCTCTCCGCCCTCCATGACGGCGACCACCGAATTGGTCGTTCCAAGGTCGATCCCGATGATCTTGCCCATTTCGTTTCTTCCCTTTCCGTGACCGGCGCTGTCCGGCCGTTGCGTTCAAGTCGCCCCGAGCGCGAGTCGCCCTGCGCTCAATTCGGGGGATGTCAAAGGTAACCGGCCTCCTATGGGCAAGGCGCGTGCCGGAAGGAGGGCCGAAAATGACCGTTGTCGAGGCCGAAGTCTGCCATTTTGGCAGGCTTTTGGGGTCGGGGACGGTGGAGATCTGCCATTTTGGCAGACTACAGGTGGTCAGTATCACAGCAGGGAATCACGTAAGTTCAATCAGGGCTGCGCGATCTGCGTTTCCTGCCCTCA
>VYAQ01000300.1 GCA_009844885.1 Gemmatimonadota bacterium | reverse complement strand
AGAGCGTGGCCCCGGCCTCGAACCGGAGGCAGTTGGCGCGGTCGATCCGGAGTTCGAGCGTGTCCTCGATGGCGACGATCCGCTCGTCTTCGGGCAGGAGTTCGATCAGCGCGTTCAGTAGCGTGGTCTTGCCCGAGCCCGTGCCCCCGGACACGAGGACGTTGCGGCGGGCCGCAAGCGTGGCCCGGGCAGCATGGAGCGCCTCCTCCGGCAGCGAGTTCATCCGCACGAGATCCTCGGCCGAGAACGCCCGGCCCCCGAACCTGCGTATGGTGATCGCGACCTCGGGCGCGGCGGGCGGCGTGCAGATGGCGACCCGCGATCCGTCCTCCAGCCGCGCGTCCAGAACGGGCCTCGCGGCGGGATCGAGCCCGAGGGGGCGGGCGATGTGGATCGCCGCGCGATGGAGCCAGGCAGCGGTGAGTCTGGGCGCCTCGTGGGGTTCGAGGCGTCCCTCGCGCTCGACCCAGACGTTCGCGGGTCCGTTGATCATGATTTCGGAGACCCCGGGATCTTCGAGCAGGGATTCCAGACCCGGAAGGAACGGGGCGAGGTGGCCGACGCCGCTGGCGCGTTTCATATCCGCCCCTCCTTGCGGAGCCGCCAGTAACCCACGTCCTTTGGCAGGTAGTGGGGCTTGAGGTAGACGCGCCGTGCCGGGAGCGACTTGACGCCGTCATAGGGGAGGCAGACCGCCTGGTAGTTGGCGAGCAGCGCGAACTCGCGGGGCGTGAACACCGGCTCTCGGGATCGGCGGAACGACTTGCTCGCGCCGATGGTGCCGCGTCCGCCTCCGGCGCGCCCGGACAGGAGCGAGAACTCGGGCCTGCCCGTGGTCTCGCTGAACGTGTACGAGGGCTGCGTCTTCATGACGGAACCGCACATCTCGGACGCGATTTTGGCCGACGACTCGTCGGAGAGCGACAGGAAGATCCGGGTACGGAGCGTCTGGACGAGCGTCCGCCACGCCTCGCCCGAGGGAAGCACCGAGCGGAGCGACGAGAGCGACTGGGTGGCGACGATGGGGATGCAGCGGCACTGCCGCGTGAGCGCGAACGCCTTCTCGTCGCCCGAGGGGTCGTCCTGCCCCACCGTGGCGAACGCTTGATACTCGTCACAGATGAACACGGCGGGCCGCATGTAGCGGCCGGGGCGGCGGGCCGCCTCGGCGGGTCTTCGGAGCAGCGCCTGCATCCACGCGTTCTTGAGCAGCACGCCGATGGCGCGTGCCAAGGCCGGGTTCGCCCCGGCTGGCATGTTGAGCGCCAGCACCCTGCCGCCCTCGATCAGGTCGGCGAGCGGCGGCAGCCTCCGGCGGAGACCCGGCATGGCCGGGACTTCCGGGGGTCTCTCCCCGTCGTCGCCGTCCGCCCGCTTGGACGGGGCATCGTTTGGCGGCGGCGGGCAGAACACGCCCGCGACTTCGGGCTGGTCGAAGAGCGAGAGGAAGACGCTGATCCCCTCGACGATCGAGGTGCGGAGCTTCGCGTCGAGCTTCATCCAGTCCTTCAGATACCACCGCGCCACGGCCTCGACCCGCTCGGCGAACTCGCTGCCCGCGCCGCCCCCAGCCGCCTCCCTCCTGCATGCGACCTTCAGCTTCTTGAGCCGCTTCCCGAGTTCAGGGTCGAACCGGGACGCCATGTTTTCGGTGCCGGGCACCCGCTCCCACGCCCACTTATTGAGGGCTTCGGAATGCGCGACCATGTCCTTGCGGGAGATGACCGCCCTCACCGGGCACAACTCGTCCGCCAGCTTCTGCGCTTCGCGGATCCTGTCCACCAACAGGTCCGCGTCCACGGTGCAGCGATACACGTCCTGAAGCGTGACCCAGCCGCCCGGCAGGAGCCGGTGGAGCTCGACGATCCACCGGACGAGATTCGTGTACGCCTGCTGCCAGAAGGGTTCGCGCGACTTGCCGAAGAGCTGGTTGATGAGGGATGCGACGCCGTAGGCGAGCGAGTAGGAGTCCAAGAGCGGATCGTCGAGCGGGTTCCACTGGAGCGAGCCGCCGAGCCCGATTTCGAGGTAGTCGTCCCCGCGCCCGGCGTCTTCGAGGATCTGCCGCACCTGATAACAGAAGTCGCCCTTGACTTCGAGCACGAGCGCGCCCGCCCTGCGGCGGGGGTCGTCCGCCTGCCAGGAGAGAAGCTGGCGGGCGAACGGGTACATGCAGGCCGTCGTCTTGCCGGTGCCGACGGCCCCGACGACGAGCACGCCGGTGTAGAGGCCCTTCTCGGGGATCACGAGCCAGGAGGGCTGCTCGCTCTCGCGCGGCACGACCGGGTGATGCTGTTCGCCGACGACGAGAGCGGGCGCGTCGTCGCCGGGCGAGGTCGGCCACTTGGGCAGCCTGCCCCGGCGGACGATCCGCACGAGCGGTTGGAACCAAACCCTCCAGACCGAAAGGCAAAGGCTCCCGGCGAGCACGACGGCGATGGCGGGCCACGCGTGGTACCAGACGCGGACGGCGGCGTGCAGACCGGGATCGTGCCACGCGATCAGGTCGAGGTAGGGGTTCGCGCCCGGGGGCGGGAACGGCGCCTTGAGCGCCTGTCCGCCGACCGCGCCGACGGCGGCCCCGATGACGGCGAGGGTACTCGACTTCATCGCTTCAACACCCTTCCC
The DNA here is from genome assembly GCA_009844885.1 of Gemmatimonadota bacterium. Classification (GTDB taxonomy): domain Bacteria; phylum Gemmatimonadota; class Gemmatimonadetes; order Longimicrobiales; family Gaopeijiaceae; genus Bin94. The sequence goes on along the minus strand of VYAQ01000300.1, from coordinate 1,845 downwards.
GGAGGGATCGCTGGCCCGGAGCGACCTCCCGCGGAGGACGGCATGGGCGTGTCCATGCCGGTCCTCCCCGATGGCACGCCAAGCGTCCACGGTGGGGGGTCGCTCCGGCCACGGCCGCCGGCTTCCGCGTGCCGCGACCGCTCGCCCGGCATGGGCGCAAAGCCAAGCCGTCCAGCGACATGCGGAACCGGCGGCCTGTCCGCCCAAGGCGCGATTCCGTGTCCACCCAACCTCGATGTCGCGTGGACACGCGCCCTACGGCCCCGGGACCCCGGAATCCGGCGTTCAAGACACGCCTCCGCGAAGCCGTCCGGAACGCCATGCGGTGAAGCCGGAGATCGCCGTTCCGGGGCACGCGGACCGGACCTGCTTCTTCAGTTCGGCGATCCGCATGAGGCAGCTCTGGAACCCGCCGAGCCTCTCGACCTCGGCGTCGTCCATGCCGAGGATCGCCTGTTCGATCCGCGCGATCTCGCGGCGGGCCGGATCGGCGGCATTCGCCTCGGCGGCGGCTTCAACCCAGTGCCCGAGCACCTTCCGGGCACGCGCGGCTTCCCGCGTGGTGCGGACTACGGCGGCCACCTCGACGGCCAGCCCCAGGCCCAGGAGCGCCCGCCAGAGTGCCCGGTGCGCCGCGCCCCACGAGCGGAGCGCCGTCGCGGTGTCGTGGCCGGGATCGGCGTAGACGAACAGGGCACGGCGCTCGTCCAGCGCGACGGGCAGCTTGACCGGGAAGTAGCGCCGGGTCTCGCGGGCGCCTCTGCCGTATACCCTGACGGGCAACATGGCGCGCTCGATCCCGAGCGCCCCGAACGCGGCGACCTTCTCGGGCTCCGTCGGGAGCCATGGCAGGTTCGGGTGCTCGATCACGTGGTCGAGCGACAGCAGACGGCGGAGGAGGACCTCTTCGGATGCGGTTTTCCGGTGCCGGATGTGCTCGGCCCCAAGCGCCCGGTAGACCGGCCGCGAGAAGATCCGGCAGATCCTCCGGCCGTGCAGCACCTCTTCCACGCCCAACTTCTGCGCCGTGATGATCAGAACGAAACGGCGGGCCGTGCGGTTGTGCGTCCGGAGCCACGCCGCCAGTTGGGCGCGGGTGAACACGCCGCTGTGGAGGCACGCCAGCGCGATCCACTCGGCCTTGCGGCCCGTCCAGCCGAACGCCTCCAGCACCTTCTCGCGGCCCTTCAGATGCGCGATCATCGCTCGTCTCCCGTCACGAGCGCCCGGTCTGCCCGCATGTAGGTGACGAGGAGCCCCATCGGGTTGTGGACGACCAGCTCGGGCGGGATCGAGTCGAGGAACTCGAACCGGAGCGTGAGCGACCAGCGCTCGCGTCGCAGCTCCTGTTCACCCCGCAACTGCACCAGATCGAAGTCCGCGGTCGCGCCGTGCGGCGGCTCGGGCGCCGGATGGATGCGGAGCACGACCTGCTCGACCTCGGTTTCGGTGTCGGTCGTCCCCGCCGCGACGCTCGCGACCTCCGCGCCGTCCCTCTGGAACGCGGCGTTCGCCAGATCCGTCGAGAGGAACCGGAGGCTCCGGGTCCATTGCTCTTGGGCGGTGGCCCGGCGCCGCGAGTGGAAGTCGTGGACGAACCGGTTCAGGAAGTACTTCGTTGTCGGATCGAGCGGATCGGCCTGCGCGGTCGCCGCCTCGTATGCCAGCGCCTCAGCCCGGCCCACCTCGTCCACCCGTACGACGATGGGCTTGGGCGGCTCGGTGCCCGCGATCCGAAGCAGCACGAAGACGCCGAGCACGATGCTCGCCGACAGGAAGATCAGGATCGCCCGGAGCTTCCGGTTCGCCTGCACGGCCTCGCCCCAGATCTCGGCGTACTCGCGG
>VYAQ01000243.1 GCA_009844885.1 Gemmatimonadota bacterium | reverse complement strand
TGGACGGTGTTCATGTGATCCTCCAGGTTGAAGTCCGGCAACGGCTTATGTGAGTCGTGCCTGTCGCGCACCTGAAAGTTAACTATCCATTTTCGGCCTTCTGTGCGGGCCTGGAACGCGAAATGTCGGGTCGGAACGACGCCGAAGGGTCATCGGGGCCCGATCGCCCGTCTGCGAGGCTCCCAGCGGCTCCTGGCGGCCATCCGGCACCGGGTCCCGGACCTCCCCGAACCGGCCATTTCAGAACCCGTCCATAGCTGGATCGGCCTGCGTTCCGACGTTATGGGACAGGGGCGTGTTGGAGGGGCAGCGGAGGGACGAACCGGCAGGCTGGCACCTCACCCTCACGTTTCCGCGGCAAATCCCGGGACACCCGCATGCTCGTATGGGCGCACGCTGGCCGCGCTACCACCCGCCCGCCGCCGCCTCACCCCCACGTTTCCGCGGCGAATCCCGGGACGCCGGCATGCTCGTATGGGCGGCGGCGGAAGGAGACTTCCGGGGGCCCGCCCGCCCGCCAATAGGAGCGGCCCGCCCGGACACCTGTTGAATCCCGGGTTTGCGCACCGAACTCCGGCTCAGTACCGCACCGCCCAGGACGACCCTCACGTAACGTCAGGGTTAACGGTAATGAACGGCCGGTACGGCGCTGGCGGGACGGTAGCGCCAGTGGGATCATCCTGACGTAACGTCAGACGTCACCCCCCAGCCGTGGGCCGGGACGGGGGTGAGGAGGAGCGTGGTGGTGAGGAGCACGCCTGCCTCAGGGCACGCTGACCTCCAGAACCCTGGTCGAGACCACATGGTTCATGAGCTCCGCGGTGTCGAACCAGGTCGGCTTGAGGCGCCGCTCGCTGGTGAGCCGGGCCTGGTCAACGTAGTAGGGCGAGTCGGGGTTCTCGCTCTGGCCGTAGTTGTGAAGCGTGTACGACCGAATGGGATCGGTGAACTGCACCAGGCGCAGCAGCCGCGAGCCGATCTCGACATGGCGCAGGCCCAGCGAGTCGGGCGGGCTGAACGTGCTCATGGCGCGCAGCGTGAAGATGCAGGAGAGGTCGAGCGCGCAGCCCACCCCACCGCCGGCGGGCGGCACGATCGAGAGGCCGCCGAGGGGCCAGGTGCGGCCGCCGCGGCCGATGCGGAAGACGTCGCCAAGGGTGCGGTCGACCGAGCCGTACGTGTCGAGCATGAACGCGGCGGTCGCGTCGAGAGCGTCGAGGAGGCGGGGGAGCAGCGCCGCCGGAATGCCGTCTTTCTCCCAGAGCGGGTCGGTGAGGGCCGCGCGGGCGGCGTCGTCGAGGTCGGGAAGGGCGAAGATCTGCTCGCGCCAGACCAGGTAGGCGTGCGCGGCCCGGGACTCCTGGCGGGCGTGGCCGTCGAAGCCGAGGATGCGGGCCGCGAGGGTACGAACCTGCGGCGAAGCCGCCCGTACGCGGTCGCGGTCGGCGTTGAGGGCCCGCCTCAGCGCTTCCTGCCAGGCCGCGGTGCCGACCCACATCTCGTCGAGGGAGAGTTCGACGGCTTCGGCGAAGGTGAAGTCCCACGCGCCCGAGAGGACGTCAACGGTCCGCACGCCGCGCGTGTTCCGGCGGCCCGGCGTGTCGTTGTAGATGTACGACGGGTAGCGGTCGGCGGTGAGCGGGCTGTCTTCCAGCATCACGTCGGGCGCGATGTTGTTGTTCTGCATGTAGCCCGCGGCGGGGGTCTCGAGCTGGACAAGATCCTCGAGCGGATGGATCCCGAGCCACGCCGTCGCCGAGGTGTTGCCGGGCACGGGCCGGTTCCAGTCGTGGCCGTCGGGGCGCATCGGCGTGCGGCCCGCACGGACGTACCACGAGTCGCCGTGGCGGTCGCCGAACATGAGGTTCTGCGGGAACATGCCGAGCCGGCGCATGGCCTGCTTCACCTCGGCGATGCCGGTCGCGTGGTTGATCTCGTAGACCTCCTGGTCGAAGTCGCCGGCGGTGTGCATGTAGGACGTGCTGACCACGTAGGCCTTGCCGTCCTGCCGGGCGACCACGGGGGAGAGGACATCGTTGTGGCGGGTGTACGCGAAGGTGCGCGTGACCGGGTCGCCGCCCCGCACCTCGATGGTCACGTCGTGCGTCTCCATTCGGCGCCACTCGCCGTCGTAGCGGTAGCGCAGCGAGTCGGCGGGATCGACATCAATCTCGTAGCAGTCGGCGACGTCCGGGGCACCGGTGGTCATGCCCCAGGCGACGTCGCGGGTGTGCGTGAGGATCAGCAGGGGTCCGAGCGAGTAGGCCGCCGCGTGGAGATCGCCCGCGTGCATGCGTGATTCATAGGTGAAGGCGCCGTCGATCCCGCCGTGCGGGTCGCTGAGCACGATCATGGCGTTGGCGCGGGTGCGCCAGGGGGCCAGGATCCACTCGTTGGAGGCGTTCCGGTCCGCTCGGGCGAGGGCATCGCGGTCGACGGCCGCCAGCTGGACGCCGCCGCGCGCGCAATCCTGGAGACCCTGTCCGGCCTGATAGCCGGGCCAGAGCACGAAGCGCGACAGCACCACCGGGTCCCAGGGTTCGAGGTCCGGCGCCCAGTCCGGGGTGTTGTCGGGGTGCTCGGCCATCCAGGCTTCCATGCCCGCGACGTAGTGCACGTAGTTCTGCTGCAGCTGGGGGCTCAGCCGCTCAAATCCGGCTCGGGCCTCTTCGACGTGCCGCCACATGCGCGCCTGCATGTCCGTGGGGACTGCGTTCGCGGTGGGCGGGCCGCCGAAGCCGGAGGTCGTCCCGTCGCCGAAAGCGGCCGCAAGCTCGCCGCGCCCCGCGAGGAACATGTTCAGGATGAACTCAAGTTGATCTTCGGCCTGGGCATACCCGAGACCGTAGAACCCGGCCTCCTCGGTGTCGGCGATGATGTGGGGTACGCCCCACGGGTCGCGGTGGATGGTGACCTGGGCTGTGGTGGACGGGGCGGCGCTCGCAAGGAGTAAGGCAGTTACCGGGAGCGCGCGGACGGCGTTCATCATCGTATTGATCCTGTCAGTTCACGGAGGGTGCGGACAATAGTACGAAATGCGCACCGACCCGGCCTCCGGGAAATTGCCATGGATAACCCATTGGGTTACTATATTCATTCGGAGCGACCGGAGGAAAGCAGAGCAAATGAGCACTTTCGGAGAAGACCTGATCCAGTCCTTGAACGAGGCTTTGGACCATGCGAAGGGCGAGGGTCCGGCGATTGTTCACGCCCCGATCTCCCCTCGTGAGGTTCGCATGGAGGCGAAGCTTACGCAGGTTCAAATGGCGGCGCTGATGGGAATGAGCCTGTCCGGCTACCGAAAGTGGGAACAGGGGAGACGGCGTGTCAGCGGCCCGGCGGTGGCGCTCCTGCGTATCATCAAGCACGATCCCAACGCCGTGAGGCATGCACTGGTGCCATCGCTGCAGGCGGGCAAGACCCGACAGCGGCGGTGAACGGAGAGCCGCCCCCCGTTACCGCGGAAACCGGATCAGCTGATCGCGCATCGGCGTCTCGCCTCGGCGCGTCTCGGGCTCGTGCATCGCGCATGGCCCGGCCGGTCCCTGGCGGCAGAAGCCCAGCAGGTCGAAGGCGTCGTGGACGAACGGCAACCCTTCCGCGCCGAGCGGCACGTTCTCGTCGGTGATGTGGAAGTGCAGGTGCGGGCCACCCGAGTTGCCGGAGTTGCCGACCTGGCCGACCACCTGGCCGCGCCGCACCTGCTGGCCGACCTGGACCGGCACGCTCCCGGGCAGAAGGTGGGCGTACAGCGCGTAGCGGCCCTCTCCGATGTCCAGAATGACGTGGTTGCCGATGGCGGTGGACAGGTTGAAGTCGGCGGGGCGCGAGGTCTGTCCGGGACGGTTCTCGGGGACGCCGTCGAGCACGGAGGAGATCACCCCGTCTGCCACGGCGATCACCTGGGCGCCGTAGCCCGGATAGGTGTCGTTGTCGCCGCCCTCCACCGGACTGGCGCGGCCCTCGGCGTCGACCAGCATGTAGTCGATCGCGTACCGCTGCGCGAACGCCGAGCGTCCGAAGAGCTGGAGCGGCATGCGGCGGTGCCCGGAGTCGTTGGAGGGACCGTTGAACACCGCCCACGGTCCGCCCCGGAGCGGCGGCCCGATCTCGATCACGGAGCCCTCGTGGATCGGGGTCTCCAGTGCCACGTAGTCGGCCTCGGTGGAGTCGCCCGCGGGAAGGTCGAACCACACGCGGTGGAAGAACTGCCGCGGGGTGGCGGTGGATGCCGGCAGGGGCAGCATGACGTACACCACCCCGTGCGACCGGGGCCCGATGGTTCGCTGCACGACCGGATCGTCCTCCTGCTCGAACGGCGGCAGCATGTTCGCGCCCAGCTCCTCGCCCGAGTACTCCAGCAGGCGCCGTCCGTCCGCCGATTCGGCGAAGACCTCGACGCGGCTCACCTGCGCCGGGGCGGGCAGGAAGCTCGTGATCAGGAGCTCGTAGACGAAGTAGCGGGTGTCTCCGG
>VYAQ01000025.1 GCA_009844885.1 Gemmatimonadota bacterium | reverse complement strand
GGGTGGAAATGCGTCGTGAAGTCACGGGGTCGCTCCACGCTCCGTGGGGAACTGGCAGCCGAAAAAATGTAACGGCTTGCGGAATCCCTCGTGGTGGCGTCGCGCTGATTCCGGGCGGTCCGGCCCCGGACGGCGGCCTCGCCGCTTGATGGCCCGTCCCCAGGACGGTCATGTTGTATTCATGACGACACCTTCGCGCTGGTCCATCCCTGGAGCCCACGGACTCCTTGCCCTATTCACGACGGCCCTGGCCGGCTCCGCCTCGTGCCAGGCCCCGGCCGAGTCCGATGACTCCGCCACCGACGCCGCCGCCGTCCGCCCGGGCATCGAAGTGCTGCTAAGCGATTCGCTCGACCTGGTGAGGGGCAGGCGGGTCGGGCTGATCACCAATCACACCGGCCGTGACCGGAACGGCACGTCCAGCATCGATCTGCTGGCGGAGCATCCCGAGGTGGAGCTGGTGGCGCTCTATTCCCCGGAGCACGGCATCCGCGGCAGCGCCGAGGCGGGGGTGAGCGTGGCCGGCGGCGTGGACGGGCGTACAGGATTGCCCGTTCACTCGCTCTACGGGGAGACTCGGGCGCCGAACGACGAGACGCTGGAAGGGATCGAGGTGCTGCTCTTCGACATCCAGGATGTGGGCACCCGCTACTACACGTACCTGTCGACCATGGCGCTGGCCATGGAGGCCGCGGGAGAGCGCGGCATTCCCTTCCTGGTTCTCGACCGTCCCAACCCGATCGGCGGCGACCCCGTGCAGGGCAACATCCTCGACCCTGAATACTCCTCCTTCGTAGGCCTTTACCCGATCCCCATGCGGCACGGGCTCACGGCGGGCGAGTTCGCGCGCATGGCCGTCGGAGAATTCGGCGTCCGCGTGGACCTGAGCGTGGCCGTCGCGGACGGATGGCGGCGCACGATGCCCTTCGCGGACACCGGCATTCCGTGGATCGCGCCGTCGCCCAACATGCCGTCGGTGGAGAGCGCGCTGCACTACCCCGGCACCTGCCTCTTCGAGGGGACGCCCATCTCGGTGGGACGCGGCACGGATCGGGCCTTTCAGCAGGTGGGCGCGCCATGGCTGGACGGCGACGAGCTGGCTGCCCGGCTGCAAGCGCTTGCTGTGCCCGGCGTACGTTTTGTCGCGGTGAGCTTTGCCCCGGAGAACCCCGGCGACGGGAAGTTCGGGGGCACGGAGGTCCAGGGCGTGCGCCTCGAGGCCGACGGCCCCGCGTACGACCCGACCCTCGCCGCGCTGGCGCTCCTGGTCGAGATCAAGGCCATGTCGCGCGACCGCTGGAGCTGGCGCGTCGGCCACTTCGATCGCCTGGCCGGCACCGACGCGCTGCGGAACGCTCTGGACGCCGGCGTGTCCTACAGGGAGCTGGCGGAGGGTTGGGGGGATGGATTGGAGGAGTACGTCGCTCGTCGCGCGGCGTATCTCCTGTACGACTGACAGCCAGCCAGCGTCTTCACGTCGTTCCCCGGAGCAGCTCCGCCCGCCTCGCAAGGCGTTCCGCGCGGGATTCGTCCGTCTCCTCCGCATGGCTCCCGGACGCGAAGGCCTCAATCCGCCATTCGCCTTCCTCGTTCCTGGCAAGGAGCACGTCAATCGCCATGCAGCAGTCGTCCATGAGGGAATCCCAGAACATTACGCCGAGATAGGAAGATTCATCGAAGTAGTCCGTCCAGAATCTCAGGATCCACGCGGCCCTTTCGGATGGAAGCTGTTCCGCAACGTGGCGTAATCCGTACTTCAGAGACGGCTCGCTCAAGCCATCCAGGGTTTCCTTGGCAATAGCGAACGAATGCATCTCGCCCCCCCAGTACTCTTCGGCGTAGAGCTGCGTGGCCCTGGCTACGATTTCCTCGGCGGTCGCGATCGCACGTTCTTCCTGGCTCGGTCGAAGGTCGACAGCGTCACCGGCTTCGCACGCAGCGAAGCCGAGCGACGGCGCCAGCGCTGCCAGCCTCCAGGAGTTCCAAATCCGGGCCTTCATGGTGTATCTCGGTTGCCTCTCTCGGTCGTTCAGGGGATAATCACAACTTATGACGTGACACTGGCGGGGACACGAATGCAACGGCGATTGTGTAAAATGCGTAAAATGCGTAATCCGGCCCGGCGGGGTCCGTCGCGGTCTCTTCGGGCACAACCCCTTCCGTCACAACCCCTGGCCGCGCCATGGACCCTGGCCTCGCTCCTCGTTGCGGCGTTCGCGGCGGGCTGCTCGGACGACCCGGAGCCCACCGCGCCGCCCCCCGTCGTGCCCGTCGACGCCGACCACCCCGACAGACTAGTGCTGATCGACTTCTACAACGCGACCGGGGGAGCCGGCTGGGATGACAGAGGCAACTGGAACGGTCCGTCGGCGATCGGCACCTGGCACGGCGTGACGACCAACGGCGCCGGCTTCGTCACCGAGCTGTCGCTGGAGAACAACAACCTGACGGGGTCGTTGCCCGCGGGGCTGGGCAACCTGGCGGAGCTGCGGCGGCTCGTCCTCAACGGCAACAGCCTGTCGGGACGAATCCCGCCGGAGTTGGGGAACCTCGCCAATCTCACCATGCTCAACCTGCGGGGGAACGCGCTGGACGGATCGATTCCTGCGCAGCTTGGCGCGCTGGCGAGCCTCGACACCCTGGATCTCTTCGACAACGACCTGTCCGGGCCGGTCCCGCCGGCGCTCGGCAACCTGAGTTCGGTGCAGAGATTCACCGTGGGGTGGAACGAGCTGTCGGGTCCGATACCGGCGGAGATCGGGCAGCTGGACAACGCCACCTACATGAACTTCAGCCTGAACCAGTTGACCGGCACCATCCCTCCGGAGCTCGGGGACCTGGAGTCGATCCAGCTGCTGTCGGTGTCGCGGAACAACCTGACCGGGACGATCCCGGACGAACTCGGCGACCTGGCGACCCTGGAGCGCCTGTACCTGTACCGCAACCAGCTCAGCGGGCCGATCCCCGCGGCGCTGGGCCAGCTTTCTCGCCTCGACCTCATCTGGATCCACGAGAACAACCTCACCGGCCCCATACCGGAAACGTTCGCCGACCTGACGGCACTGGAGGTCCTCAGCGCCTACGAGAATGGGCTGAGCGGCATGATTCCGTCCTTTCTGGGTGACCTGCCGCTGACGGGCCTGTACCTGCGGGACAACACCCTCAGCGGCGGGCTGCCGGCCGAGATCGGGCGGATCGGCACGCTGGAGTTCCTCACGCTGGAGAACAATGCCGATTTGAGCGGCCTGGTTCCGCGGAGTCTGCTGGACATCGAGTTCCTTGAGCGGTTGACGTTTGCGGGCACGGGCCTGTGCGCGCAGCTGGACGACGAGTTCCAGGCGTGGCTGCAGACAGTGCCGAGCCGCAACGGCGAGGCGTGCGACCCCGCCGACATCGAGCGGTTTGCCCTGGCCGAGTTTCACGAACTGACCGGTGGCGAATCGTGGAAAGACCGCAGCGCCTGGGGGAGCAGCGCGGGCGTCGGGGACTGGTATGGCGTCGGGACCGAGGACGGAAGCGTGGTCGAATTGGCGCTGGCCGACAACGGACTGGCCGGTCCGTTCGCGCCGGAGCTGGGGAACCTCGAGCGGCTGAGGGTGCTCGACCTGTCGGGGAATGAACTGTCCGGCGCGTTCCCGGCGGCCGTCGCCGGGCTGCAGGCCCTGACCGAGCTGCGCGTGGCCCGGAATGCGGGGCTGGAGGGCGCGCTGCCCTTTGCGCTGCGGTGGATGGAGGACCTGCGGGCGCTGGACCACGACGAAACCGGTCTGTGCGCATCCCCTTCTCCCAGCTTTCAGGAATGGTACGGTGCGATCGAGGAAACCGCGGGCGCGATCTGCGACAACCCCGAGCAGGTCACGGTGTCGCTGGGGACGGTGTACCTCACGCAGTCGGTGCAGACGCCGCGCCGGAGCGTGCGGCTCGTGGCCAACCGCGACGCGTTCCTCCGGGCATTTGTCACCGCCGACGAGCCGAGAGGATTCTTCGAGCCCGAAGTGGTCGCGGTGTTCACGGGGCCGGTCGGTGACGAGGCCCACCGCGTGGTGATGACCCGCGATGCCAACCAGATCCCCGCCGAGACCGACGAGGGGGATCTGAAGCTGTCGTACAACGCGGTGATCCCCGCCGAGGTTGTCGTGCCCGGGGTGCGCCTGGTCGTTGAGGTCGACCCCGAGGAGACCCTGCCGCTCACCCCGGAGAGCCGGACGCGTTTCCCGGCGGAAGGCAGCGATTCGCTGCACGTGGTGCAAGTGCCCCCGCTGCGGCTCACGGTGGTGCCCGTGGTGGAGGCGGACCAGCCCGACAGCTCCGTGGTCGAGTGGACCCGCGGGATCGACCGTGACAGCCCGCACCTGGGTCTGCTGAGGCACTCCTTTCCGATCGGTGAATTCAACGTGGCCTCCCACGCGGTCTACGTCACCTCGCTGGACCTCACGACCGAGTCGGGACAGCACGGGCTGCTGAACGAGCTCGACGCGCTGCGGACCTCCGAGGGCGGCACCGGCCACTACTACGGCGTCGCCGCAAGCGTGAACGGGTTCGTGCGGGGATGGGGCCGGCTGCCCGGCTGGATCGGCATGGGCCAGGCCAGCCCGACGACGCTGACGCACGAGGTGGGTCACAACCTGTCGCTCCGGCACGCTCCCTGCGGCGGCCCCGCGAACGTGGACCCGGCCTTCCCCTACCGCGACGGGAGCATCGGCGTGTGGGGTTACGACTTTCGCAACGGGTCCACGGTGTCGCCGGAGCGCAACAAGGACATCATGACCTACTGCACCAGCAGGCCGTGGCTCAGTGACTACTACTTCGAGAAGGTGATCGACTATCGCGCCGGGGTCGCCGGTGACGCGGCGCGGGCGCGTGCCGTGGCCGGGACGGCGCACAACTCCGGCGACGCGGCCCGGGCGCATGCCGCCACCGCCCACCCGCCCGGCGACATGCTGGTGCTGTGGGGCGGCGTGCTCGGAGGTGAATTGCGCCTGGACCCGCCGTTTGCGATGCGTACGCCGGCGCGGCTGCCCGACGAGCCGGGTCCGTACCGGATCCTGGGGACCGGGTCCGACGGCCGTTCCCTGTTCTCGCTCGACTTCACGCCGGGAGAGGACGGGTACGGGAACGGCCACTTCTTCTTCGCGGTCCCCATCGAGCCCGAGTGGGCCGGCGCGCTGGAGAGGGTCGTCCTGGTGGGGCCGGAAGGCGTGGTGGCGATCGACGGCGACGACGAGCGCGCGCTGACGGTGGTGACGGAGCGCGGAACCGGTCGGATCCGGGCGATCCTGCGGGATTGGGAGGCGCCCCTGCCGGGGGCCCTCGGCGCGCAGGGTGCGTTCGACGTGACGACGACGCGGACGCTCAGGGAGGCAGTGGACTCCAGGAGGTAGGGGCGCCCCGCAGACCTCAGCCCCCGGTCACCTCCAGGAACTTCTCGAACAGGGCGCGGGCGAACGGGCCGACGTGTCCGTCCCCGATCATCTGGTCGTCAACCCTGATTGCCGGCCGCACTTCGGTCGTGGTGCCGGTAAAGAAGACCTCTTCGGCGTCGTACAACTCGCTCAGGGGGATGGCGCGCTCCTCGACCGGAAAGCCGATTTGCCCGGCGAGTTCGATGACGAAGTCGCGGGTCACGCCGTGCAGGATGTAGTTGGACTTCGGGGCCGTCGTGACCACACCGTTGATGACGGCGAAGAGGTTGTTGTGGGTGCCCTCAATCGCCATCCCGTCCCTGACCAGGATCGTGTTGATTACACCCGCGTCCACCGCGGCCTGTTGCGCGAGCACGTTGGGGAGCAGCGCGATCGCCTTGATGTCGGCGCGGGCCCAGCGCTGGTCCGGCATGGTGATCGCCCTCGATCCCATTCCCCAAAGCTGCATCGAGGGACGGTGGTATTCGTTCGCGAAGGCATAGACGGTCGGCTCGACGGGCGGGTCGGGGAAGGCGTGCGTGCGGGGCGCGACGCCGCGGGTGACCTGCACGTAGACGTACGCGACCGGGACATCGTCCAAAGCGTTGCGGGCGAGCAGCTCCAGCTTCACCTCCTTGAGCACCGCGGCATCGAAGTCGATGGCAATGGCGGCGAGACCCTTGCGCATGCGCGCCAAGTGATGGTCCCAGCGGAAAAGCCGTCCGCGGTAGGCCGGCGTCACCTCGTAGATCCCGTCGGCAAAGAGAAAGCCGCGGTCGTTGACCGACACCCTGGCTTCGTCCTTGGGCAGGTACTCTCCGTTCAGGAAGACGACGCTCATGCGCGGGCGCCTCCCCGCTGGAGCTTGTCGAACTCCTCCAGGAGCTCCGCCTCGCGAATGGGCGGCTCGTCCGCGCCTTCGCCTTCGGCCGCGTCCACCTCGGATCCGTCACCCGCGGCGCTGTCGGCCGCTTCGCCGGCGCCCCGGCCCGAACCGATCCGTTTCGGGGCTTCACCGGAACCGGACGGGAGCAGGCCCATTTCCGCCTTGAGCGCGGCCAGCTTGTTGTCCACGTCGGCATCACCCGACCCGGACTCCAGCCGCAGGAACTCGGTTTCCAGCGTGTCGCCCGCCAGAGCCTCGGTCACCTCGGCCTGGGCCAGACTGCGCCGCTCCTCCTCCTCGATCTTCTCGGCCATGCGATTGAAGGCCTCGAAGGCGGAGGTGTCCGACAGTCCGGACATGGTCTCGTGGATGCGTTTCTGCGCCTGGGCGCGTTTCTGCTTCGCGATGAGGAGGTTCCGCTTGCGCTTGGCCTCTTCGATCTTGTCGTTCAGCTGGCGCAGCGACCCCTTGAGCTTCTCGGTCTCCTGCGCCTGCGCCTGCCAGGTGCCCTCCAGGACGGCCGCGCGGTCCGCGTGCTCCTGCTGCCGGATCAGGGCCTGCTTGGCGAGATCGTCACGTCCTTCCTTGACGGCCAGCATCGCCCGGTGTTCCCAGTCGCGTGTCTGCTTGACCTCGCCCTGCAGCTGGCCCTTGAGCTTGCGCTCGTCGGCGATGGCCGCCGCGACCTCGCGCTTCGCCTTGGCCAGCTGGTCCCGCATGTCGAGGATGATCTGGTTCAACATCTTTTCCGGGTTTTCCGCCCGGGAAATGAGATCGTTGATGTTCGACTTGATCATCGTCGAGAACTTGCTGAAGATGCTCATCTCCTATTCGCCCCCTCTCTCGCCTGCCAGGGCCTGAATTCGGGATACATGGGACGATGCCGCGAGCTGAACGCTCTCCAGCGACGCCTGCAGCTCGTCGAAGTCGAGGTTGCCGAGCTGGAGCGTGTCGCTGAGGATCAGTTCACCCGCTTCGATGCCGTAGGCCCCGTGAATCACATCCGTGGCGTTGAGCCTGAGGAGCGTCTCGTAGAGGCCGCCGAGGTCCCCCGCGTCCGCAGGCAGGTCCATGACCTTCATGCGCACGAGCAGCAGCGGCTCGGAGTGGTGAACGACGATCGGAGCACCGCCGTTCTCATTGCGGACGAGGAACATGCCGTCGTCCACTTCGTCGAAATCCGCGTCCATGCGGATCAGGTAGCTTTCAAGGTCGTCTCGGGTAACCATGACCGTTTCCCTCCAGGGTCGGGCGAAGGTGGCAAGCCGGAACGTAACACAGCCGGCCGTGTCGTACCAACGCCCTACGAGCCCGCGTGTTGGCGCGGTTTCCGGGTCGTGCGGCACCCGTTGACCGGTCGGGTCCGCATGCGCGTCAACGGGCTGTTTCACCGTGTCCCGCGCGCCCCGGGACCTCCGCGCGGGCGGCGAGAAGCGGCGCCAGGTACTGGCCGGTGTAGGAAGCCGGGTCGTCTGCCACGCGTTCAGGGGTCCCTTCCACGATGATACGTCCGCCGGCCTCTCCGCCTTCGGGGCCGAGGTCGATGATCCAGTCCGCGGTCTTGACGACATGGAGGTTGTGTTCGATGACCACGACCGTGTTGCCGCGCTCGACCAGGCGGTGCAGGACCTTCAGGAGAATACGGACATCCTCGAAGTGGAGGCCGGTCGTCGGCTCGTCGAGGATGTACATCGTGCGCCCGGTGGCCTTCTTCGAAAGCTCTGCCGAGAGCTTGATCCGCTGCGCCTCGCCACCCGACAGCGTGGTCGCGCTCTGGCCGAGCCGAATATACCCGAGGCCGACGTCCGCCAGCGTCTGCAGGCGCCGTTTGATCTGGGGCACGGCCGAGAAGAACTCGAGCGCCTCGTGAACGGTCATGCGCAGGACATCGGCGATGTTGCGGCCCTTGTAGTAGATGTCCAGGGTCTCGCGGTTGTAGCGGCGGCCCTTGCAGACGTCGCAGGACACATACACGTCGGGAAGAAAGTGCATTTCGATCTTCACGAGGCCGTCACCCTTGCAGGCGTCACAGCGCCCGCCCTTCACATTGAACGAGAACCGGCCCGCCTGGTAGCCGCGGATCTGTGCCTCCGGAACCCCGGCGAACAGCTGGCGGATCGGGGTGAACAGACCGGTGTAGGTGGCCGGGTTGGACCTGGGCGTGCGGCCGATGGGTGACTGGTCCACTTCGATGACCTTGTCCACGTTGGCGAGGCCTTCGATCCGGTCGTGCGCCCCGGCGATGGACCGGGAGCGGTAGAAGTGCCGGGACAGCGCGCGATACAGCGTGCCGTTGACGAGCGTGGACTTGCCCGAGCCGCTCACGCCGGTGACGGCGATGAAGCAGCCGAGGGGGAAGGCCGCGTCGACGTGCTTCAGGTTGTGCTGGGATGCCCCGCGCACGATGAGGCATCGGGACGGGTCGGGCCGGCGGCGGCGCTTCGGCAGCGGAATCTCGAGATCCCCCCGCAGGTAGGCGCCGGTCACGGATTCGGGGTGGGACTTCACGTCCTCCAGGGAACCGGCCGCCACGACCTTGCCGCCGGCCAGCCCGGCGCCCGGACCGAGGTCGACGATGAAGTCCGCCTCGCGGATCGTGTCCTCGTCATGCTCCACGACCAGGACGGAATTCCCGAGGTCGCGCAACTCCTTGAGCGTGTCGAGCAGCCGATAGTTGTCGCGCTGGTGCAGTCCGATCGACGGCTCGTCGAGGATGTACAGGACCCCGACCAGCCGGCTTCCGATCTGGGTGGCCAGACGGATCCTCTGTGATTCGCCTCCTGACAGCGTCGCCGCCGAACGGCTCAGCGACAGGTAGTCCAGCCCGACGTTGCGCAGGAAACCCAGACGTTCCCTGATCTCCTTCAGAATCGGCCCTGCAACCTCGGAAGAAAGGGGCTCGCCGGGCGCGGCCTCGACATCGGACGGCAGCGACTCTCCCGTCACGGGCAGCGAGCGGATGAACCGCAGAACATCGCCGATCGGCCGGTCCACGACGCTGCTGATCGGGACGCCGCCGATTCTCACCGATCTTCCGAAGGGCCCCAGCCGCGAACCCTCGCAGGCGGCGCACGTCTGGCTGGACATGTACTGCTCCAACTGGGACCGCACGTGCTCGGAGCTGGTTTCCCGGTATCGGCGATCGACGTTGGCCACCACTCCCTCCCAATAGTCCTCGTAGTGGCCCCTCATCTTCCCGGCATTGTACGGGAAACGGATTTTCATCTTCCCCGAGCCCAGGAGCATCGCGTCGCGCGCCTCCGGGGGCAGATCCCGCCACGGGGCTTTGGGATCGAACTCGTAGGCCGCCGCCAGGCCCGGGATCACCGACCCGCGCAGGTGCCCGCCGGGTTCTCCCCAGGGAATGATTGCGCCCTCGAGGATCGACAGGGACGGGCTTCCCACGAGGAGGGCCCCGTTCACCTCCCTGGTGGTACCCAGCCCGCCGCAGTCCTGGCACGCGCCGTGGGGCGAGTTGAAGGAGAACACGCGCGGCTCGAGTTCGGGAAAGCTGGTCCCGCAGTCGGCACACGCATAGTGCTCGCTGAAGAGGTGGGACACGTCCCGTCCGCCCCGCCGCTGCAGCACCTGCACGACACCGTCCGCGGCGCGCAAGGCCGTCTCCACCGAGTCCGACAGCCTGGCGCGATCCTCCTCCTTCACCACCAGCCGGTCCACGATGATGGCGATATCGTGATTCTCGTACCGGTTCAGCCGCGGGATCTCGCGCAGGTCGTACACCCGGCCGTCCACCAGGGCGCGCACGAAACCCTCGCGGCGAGCGCGGTCGAAGATGTCCCTGAACTGGCCCTTGCGCCCCCGCACCAGAGGCGCCAGCACCTGGATACGGGCGCCCTCCTGCGTTCTCAGGAGCTGCTTGACGATCTGCGTGGCCGGCTGACGCACGATGGGGAGGTCGCAGCGCGGACAATAGGGAGTCCCGGCACGCGCATAGAGGAGTCTCAGGTAGTCATAGATCTCGGTCACGGTTCCGACGGTCGAGCGCGGGTTCTTCGACACCGTCTTCTGTTCGATCGAGATCGCCGGAGACAACCCTTCGATCGCGTCCACGTCGGGCTTCTCCATCAGGCCGAGAAACTGCCGCGCGTACGCGGACAGGGACTCGATGTAGCGGCGCTGGCCCTCGGCGTAGATGGTGTCGAAGGCCAGGGACGACTTGCCCGAGCCCGACAGGCCCGTCACTACGACGAGCCGCTCACGGGGAATCTCGAGGGAGATGTTCCGCAGGTTGTGTTCGCGTGCGCCGCGGACGACCAGATGCACCTAGTACCCCCACTCCCTGAAGAACGAGAACCCCCACACGCGGGCGAGTTCGAGGGACAGGTCGCCCAGTCCGCGATACCGCTCGCGGGTGCATTGGCCCTCGTAGAAGCCTTCCAGAGTCACGTCCTTCGGCATGCCCACCTCGACCCTTACGCCACCGCTGCTCACAGGCAACGTCGGGTCGGCGCAGAATCCCCTCTGATAGACGCCCGTGAAGAATACATCATCCAGCAGGTACCACCCGACCTCCACTTGCAGCGACGACGCCCCGAACGCGGCGCTGGCCACGCTTTGCTCCGCTTGCGACACGGAGAGATGGTCCACCTGCAGTTCGCGCGCAAGGAGGTACCCGATCTGGTTGGCCACCAGTCCCCCGAGAAGGTTGCTTCCGGCGCCCACCGACGCCGTCATGCCCTCATCGACCAACGCCGAGGTCGGGCGTCCCAACAGGAGGTAGTTGACCAGGTCAGCCTCGGACATCGCGATCTGCGAGTCGCTCGAGAGCGTCGGGACGGGAGACAGCAGCGTGCCGGAGATGTCCGCGGTGATCACCAGCGGCTCGCCCTCCCTGGTGCGCAGCCGGTCCTCGGCCGTGATCGAAACCCCGGGGTTGAAGCCCGGCGTGCCCACGAACTGGAAACCGCCTTCGGTGATGCTGAGGGTACGCGGCCCCAGGTTGTAGGTGCCCCGCACCACCTCCATCTCGCCCTGGAGCGCGAGCTGGTTGCCCTGGCGGTCGAAGGTCAGGGACAGGTCGCCGGCGGTCTCGACGTTCAACTCGCGCGAGCGCAGCCAGTTCCCCCGTCCGATCTGTACCTCGATCAGGACACGGAGGTTCTCCAGGAACTGGTTCCGCGCACGGACGGTCTCGGCACTCGCGTCCTCGGGCTGGTCGGCGGAGCCGATTTGCGCCGTGGCGGCGCTGAACAGGATCGGATCGTAAAGGTCGATCACCTGGGCCGCGCGCCGAAACTCCTCGATGAAGACCGTGCCGTCGGTGACCGTGATGGCACCCTCCACAAAGGGGGCGTCGTAGGCTCCTGTCAGGGTGATCGAGTCCCCGCTCATCGCCGCCTCCATGTCGCGGCGGTCGATCGCCTGGAACTCGCGGGCCCAGAAGGCAAGGTCGAGCTGCACATCGCTGAACCGGCCCGCGTTGACCTCGCCGCGCACCTCCATCGTGCCGCCGGACACCGCCGTTCCGTCCACCACAACCGTTCCGTCGGGGCTGAGCCGCATCCCGATGTCGACGTCCGCGAGGCGCACGCCGAGAGGCGCGAGGAGACCCGTCCCGTCCGCAAGGAGGAGGCTCCCGGCGGGTTCGAAATCGGATGGCGTGCCCCGCAAACGGACATCGCCGGTCAGGTGTCCCCCGACATCCTCCATCCCCTGGATCACGCCCAGGACCATGGCGGCCGGAAACGAGTCGACGACGATGTCCAGATCCACGTCGCGGTCCGGGACTCGGTCCTCGACAGCCACAAGACGAAGATCCAGCGGTACCGTGCCGTTGACGTGCAGCGTGCGCCCCGCCTGAACCCAGGAATCCAGCTCCAGTGCGAGGCTGCCGTCCGTGTAACGCCCACTCGCGGTCACCGTGTCGAATGCCACGGTCCCGTACGCGACATCGGCAACGCGCACCGAACCCTCCCACCCGGGGTCCGGCCCGGGTCCGCGCGCACGCAGCCCGGTCGACACGATGCCCGTGGGAGGGTCCGCCATCTGCAGGAGATCGCCGACCACCGACAGATCGAGGTTGGCGACGTCCAGTTCGAAATCCGAGTCGCCGCCCTCACGCGCCAGGCGGCCGTCCGCGTACATTCTCAGGCCGTCGGCACCGGGGCGGATGAGGCCGAAGTCGTTGACGGTAAGCGCCACGTCGTCCCATACGAAGCTCGCCGGGCCCATCAGGCCCCAGCGCCGGTCCGGCAGCACGAGCGTCAGGCGGTCGAGATCCAGTCGGCCGCCGTCTTCCTCCAGGCGGAGCACGGCCTGTGCCTCGTAGGATTCCCGGTCCGAGCGGGCAACAAATGCGTGGAGCCGTCCCCCGGCGCCCAGCGCGTATGTCGCCGTGACGCGGGCCGAGTCGAGCGCCCGGTTGTCCAGCAGGATCGAGTCGGCCGTAATCGTGCCGTCCAGCAGGATTTGCGGAGGCGGCCGGGCGGGTGCGCCCGGAGCCGGGGGCGGAGCGATCCACGCGGGTGCGACGTTGAGGCCTTCCGCGGTGAAGTCGGCGTGTACCGTGCGGGCCGAGTTGACGCCGTATTCCAGTGCTTCGATCGTGGCGCTGGTGCGTGCCGAAAGGTCGCCGATCGCGCCCGCGAGCCGAACTTCGCCGAGCACCTCGCCGTCGAAACGGATCTCGCGCGCCAGCGGGAACGTGTCCGGGTCCACACCGTCGAACTGGATCATCACGTCCTGTTCCATGGTCGTCAGCTCGTCCCAGGCGACCATGCCCTCGCCCATGAAGAGGGGACGCAGCCGACGGATCGAGGGCGAGGACAGGGACAGAATCACCCCCTCGCCTTCCACGTCGGGAACCAGTCCCAGGCTCCCGCCCAGGCTGCGGACCACCAGCCCTCCGGCATCGGCAAAGAGGGATTCCACGTGCAGGAGCCCGTCGTCGTCCGCCCAGATGTTGACGCCGAGCGAATCAAGTCGCAGCGCCCCGATTCTGGACGGGCCCACCTCGAGCACGAGTGCGCCGCGCAGCGACGCGAAGTCCAGCCCCCGGCCGTCGAGGCTCGCGGAACCGGAGACGACGGTGGAATCCGGCAGCCCCGCAATCAGCTCCGAGAGATGCAGTGCTTCGGCCGAGGCGGCCAACCGATACCCGGCGGCCGGATCGCGGACATCGACGACGCCGCGCAGGTCGAGGGCGCCCGCCGTGGTCTGCAGGCTGGCAAGCACGTCCAGTTCGGCCAGGCTGCCCGCCAGGGCAACGGTACCCTCCACGTCGCCGGTCAACGGGAAGTCGGGGTCGAACTCCCGGACCAGGGAGAGCGCCACGGGAGCGAGGGAGGCCTCCAGGTCCACCACCGAAATCGCGGTATCGCCGTAGAGCGTGCCCTCGATGCGAACGGCGCTGCGGGTGTCGGCGTCCAGCGCATGCTCCGCGGCCGCCCTGATCTCGATGCCGCTGCGAAGCTCGCCCGTGGCTTCGAGGCTCATCCGGCCGCGGCCGGTCCAGGGAATCGCGGGGAAGAGAGCAGTCAGCACTTCGTAGTCGAGGGCATCGACCTCGAGCGCCACGCCCTCCAGCCCCCACGACTCCAGGAGCGTTCCGCCTCCGGATACCACCAGCGCGGTGTCGCCTGCGCCTTCCCGGAGCAGGGTAACCGCGCCGTCAATCGCGAGGCGTCCGGAGAATCCGTCCAAACCGATATCGCCCGCGAGTCGCCCGGAGACGGGCATGTCCACGCCGAGCCACTGCTCCACGTCGGCCGTCGTCGCCGCCTCCGGCGCCACACGCAGACCGCGGAACCGGACGGAGTCGCCCAGGGACACCCCGCCGGCGACCGCCACGCGTCCCGACTCGGCCTCCACCACCCCGTTGTCCACGTCGATGTGCACGCCACGCCCGTCGACCGCGATTCGCGCCGCGCCGCGGGCCGTCTCGTCTGCGAACCGCGCCCTCACCCAATGAAGGTCCTCGAGGGCCAGTCGCTCGAATTGCAGGTCGAGGACGTACTCCGCGCCGGCGGCACCGCGTGCGTATGACACGCTGCCGCTGCCCACCGATCCGGGCAGTCGAAAACGGTCCGCGTTCAGTGTGATTCCGTCGCCTCCGGCCTCGAGAGTGCCGCTGACCGCGTCCAACTCCAACCGTCCGCCACCGACGGGGAAGGACAGATCCGCTCGCTCCACCTCCGCCGCAAAGGGGCGCTCCCCGCCAAGCCGCAAGTCAACCTGCCCGAGCTCGACTTCGATCCGCTCCACGTTCGTTTCGCGACCGGTCTCGTCCCGCAGGATCACGGTGCCGCCGTGAATCCGCGCGCCCCTCACGACCAGGGCCGGATCCGCCGGCTGGTCGGGGATGGACGCGGCGGGAGGTTCATCGTCGGCACCGTTCCGGGCCAGCAACGCCGCCAGGTCGAGGCGTTCGCCGGGGGCGGGATCTAGATTGAATACCGGCTCCCAGACCTGCAGGTCGGCAATGGCGGGCGAACCCAGAACCAGTTCGGCCAACGAGTAGCGCGCACGCAGCGAGTCGGCGACCAGGATGGGCCTGCCAAGGGAGTCCGTGAATTCCACCCCGACCAGCGTCGCGCCTCCGAGCAATCCTCCGGGTCCCACCGAACCGATGTGAATCGTGCCGTTGACCGCCGGCCGCAACTTCTCCAGAGCCCATTCCAGCGCCAGCCCGCGGCCGGTCTCCGTCCGGCTGATCGAGAGGGCGGTGGTCACGCCGGCGGCAAGGAGAATGCCCGCCGCCACGATGGCGCGCGTCAGCACAACCGTCAGCCATGCCCATCCTCTCTTGCGGGCATCGGCCCCGGATCCGCGGGAGGTCGGCGCGCTGCTCATGTGTCAGAACGCCTGACCGATGGAGAAATGGAGCTGGAACCGGCGAAGCGAGAACCCGGGATCGTCCCCGAACAGTACCGGCAGTCCCAGCACCGCCAGATCCTCCGACACCACCCAATCGATGAATTCGGGCGCTTCCCCCGCCGGTGCGATGTCGATCCGGTCCGACTCCACGTCCGCGCCGGGGACGAAGGGCCGAATCTGCGAAGTCACGACCTGCAGCGGCTCCAGGCCGCGGAAGGAATACGCGACATCGACGCGAACGGGCCCGAGGCGTGTGTTGTACCGCAATCCCACACCCGGCGAGACCTCCAGGTCGCGAAGGTTGAAGTCCTCCGGCCAGACCTGGCCCACATCGACGAACGCCGCCCCGCCCAGCAATCCGTCCGCGAATTGAAATCGAAGCTCCGCGCTGGCTTCCAGCGTCGCCAATCCACCGATGGGCCTCACCTGGTAGAAGGTCGACCCCGCCAGCGCCGTTCCGTCGCAGATGAGTTCTTGCACCGCGGTCGCCGGACAGGTCGGGGTACCGTCGGCAGCGCGGCGGCGCAGCAACTCCTCCACCGGGATCGACAGGCTTCTCGGACCCAGCGTGCTCTGGGCGAACCCCCGCAGACTGTTCGCCCCCCCGCCGTAGAATCGCTTCTGCGACGGGACGACCTCCGCGAAGCGGTTCTGCCCCGTGAGCCGATCCTCCAGACCTCCCGGACTGATCTTGCCCGCCCGCACCCTCAGTGCAACGACCGTGCGCCGGTCGATCGCCCGGTACGCGCTGCCGTCGACGAACGCCCGCACATAGGAATAGTCCGATCCGGTGAGCCTATCGGCGACCTCGAGGTCGACGAGCGCGCGGAAACCGCGGGTGGGACTGAACAGTTCGTCGGTCTCGTCCCGGTTGAGCGACACCGTCAGGGGGGAGAGCCAGTTGGTGCCGGAAAGCACCTCGATGTCGTCCGGTGAGCAGGCGAGGAACGTCGCGCAGAGCGTGACCTCGGCGGCGTACAGGCGGCTCAGTTCGGGGCGCAATCTCACGTTCGCGAAGGAGTTGATTCCCAGCGAGCGACGCACCGTGAAGTCCAGGCCGAATGCGTCGCGCACGAAGATGTTCTTGCGGGACTGGCGCTCGGCAAAAAGCCCGGCCAGGAGACTTGCCCTTCGCGAGATGAAGCTGGGCTGATTGAAATCGAGCCCCACGAGCCAGTTGACGCGTCCGAAGGCATCCGTGCCGGCCTGTGAGCACAGGTGTGTCGACTGCAGAGACGAGGCGAGAAGGTTGGAAACCAGTGCCCTGGCCTGCAGAATGCGCCCGCCCCCGGCGAAGTTCCGGCTGGCCCAGCGGCCCTCGACGTTGAGGCACTCCGCACTGTTGAGCCCACCGCCCGCCCTCACCCTGCGCGCATCGCCCTCCACCACCTGGACGAGGATGGGCATGATCGAATCGGACTCGATGCGGGCACTGTCGGGTCCGACCCGCGCACGAGCCACAATCTCCAGCTCGTGGAGGCTGCGCTGCGCCTCCCTCATCCGGCTCTCGCGGTATACCTCGCCCTCGCGAAACGGGAGCCGGTCGAGAATCGCGGACTCGTCGAGCAGTTCGTTTCCGACGACCTGTATGGCGCCGAACGTGTTGACGGGCCCCAGATCGACACGATAGCTCACCGATGCCCAGTCGCTTCCTGCGGGCAGGAAGGTGCCGCGAAAGACCTCCGCATGGGCGAATCCCGCGTTTCGGAGCCGACGGGTCAGCGTGTCGCTGCCCTCCTGGAGGAGAAGGAAGCTGAGAGGGTCGCCGACACCGATGGGGAATTCCGCGGCGTCGACCAGCGCCGGCGGGAGCGTGTCGCCGACGAGACTGATCGACCCGATCCGGTACGGTTCCCCCTCGTCGATGCGGAACTGGATTTCCACGCTTCCCTCATCGTTCCGGGACGTGGCGGGCTCGATGACAACTCCGCGAAAGCCGTGCGCCAGGTAGAGCCACCGGAGCCGCTCCACGTCATCGTCCAGAACGCGGCGACTGAAATAGGATCGGTCCCGTCCCCAGTCGATCCCGAGGGCACAGGTCGTGACGGACAGAATGAACGGACAGCTCGAGGACTGCGTGAACACCGCGCGACGCAGTTCAACGTCGGTGAAGGCCTGGTTGCCGAGGAAATCGACCGTGGCGACCTCCTCGCCCCCGTTCTGTGCGGTCGCATCGGCCACCAGCGCGCCATGCCCCAGCACGGCGGCGAGTACCGCCGGGAAGACCGTCGCGTTTCGGGCAGCGCGCACAAGGGACCGGCCCGCCCGTCGAGCGGCATACCCTCCGCGCCGCGCCGGTTCGCTCGCCTGTGCGCACTCTAAAGTGAACATTACTCCATGTAGTAGCGCCGCCGCTCGGCCGGCTGGAACTCCCCAGCTTCGGTTGAATAAAGATACGCAGTGACTTCCAGGCCCGACGCCAGCACCCGGATCAGGTTGAGCGAGTTCCTTCCTTCCTCGCTTCCGCGCCCGCGGCTGGAGGTGGTGGTCCCGGCCAGCACAATGGGCACGCCGTCGCTCGAGGCATCGGAGCCGGTCCGGCTCCAGCCCAGATGTGTGCGGTGAACGTGCCCCGACAGAACAAGATCTACACTCCACCGGCCAAGTTGGTTCAGCACCCGGCGAGCGCCCCGCATCGGGGGTGCGGAGTCTCCGTCGGCCGGCATGACGAGATTGTGATGGACCACGAGGACCCGAAGTGCCCCCTCCGGGGCCGCACGGAATGCGGTGGCCGCAAAATCGAGCTGCCTGCGATTCAGCCGTCCGTTGACGATCGCCGACAGGGGCGCCGATGAGTTGAGGGCGACGAACCGCAGCCGCCGCCCACCACCTCGCGGCTTGATGTCGAGTACCGTGTTCAGCTCGGGCGCGATGGTGGCCCGGTAGTTCCGGTACGGCGCGAAGACCCTTTCCCAGACACGATACAGCGGAACGTCGTGGTTCCCGGCCGTTGTCACCACGGGCCGCGGCCCCAGGTCGTCCAGAAACGCCCGGGCCGCTCTGTATTCACCGACCTTGGCGCGTTGTGTCAGATCCCCCGAAACCACAACCGCTTCGGGATCCCGCTCGTCCACGAAACGCAGTAGTGCCGCCGTGACTACCGGCAGGTGCGGCTTTCCGAAGTGGACATCCGAGACATGGAGGATAGTCACACGGCAGCTGTGCCCCTCCTGTTCCTGAGCCTCAACACCCAGACCGTGCCGAAGGCCACCAGGAGCAGGGATATCACCTGCGCCAGCGTGAACACACCGAAGAACCGGTCGTCCTTGGCGCGGAAGATCTCCACGAAGAAGCGCTCGGCGCCGGCCAGGGCAAGCCAGACCATGAACAGCCATCCCGCCCGGTGACCGTGACCGCGCAGGCGCCACAGCAGCAGGAAGATCAGCGTAGAGATGCCCGTCTCGTACAGCTGGGTGGGATGCACCGGCAGCACCTCGCCGTACTTCTCGATCAGCGCCGGATCGATCGTGATCCCGAAATTGCTGCTGATCGCGGTCGCGGTGGTGGGAGGCAGTCCGTTGGGAAACGCGATGCCGACCCAGGAGTCGGTCGGACGGCCATAATCGTCCCCTACGAGAAAGCAGCCCACGCGCCCAACCGCGTAGGCCAGCGCGAGGGCGGGCGCGGCGGCATCGGCCGTCTTGCCCAGGGGCAGCCCGAACATGCGTATGCGCCAGACGACGAGGGCCGCCGCGAGCAGGAACCCGCCGTACCAGACCATGCCGCCACGAGAAAGCAGCATCCCCGCCGGATCGGCGAGCAGACGCGGGTAGTTGAGAAACACGTAGTAGAGTCTCGCACCGATGACACCCCCGATCACTGCCCAGAACACGAGGCTCCACGCGATGTCGGCGTCGTGCCCCTCCCGCACAAGGCCGGCCTTGAGGACGTATCCGGCCGTCAGGAATGACAGCATCATCATCACGCCAAAGCTCGTGACCGGCGCGCCGGCGCCGATCGGGAACCACTCGGGAAGGTAAAAGAGATTGGGATACACGGGCGTCCTGCCTTGTTACCGGGAATCTCGGCCGGGCGGACTGCCCGGCACGGGTCTTCGGCCCACGGCTCCCTCTCGCTCCCGGGGCCGCCAGCGGACCATGCCGTGGATGCGTACTCTGGCCGTTGCCTCTTCCAGTCCCTTCCCCACCCCCGCCTGCAGCCGAAAGAGACCTGCACGCGCGATCATCGCTCCGTTGTGCAACGCCCGCCCCGGGGGACC
>VYAQ01000053.1 GCA_009844885.1 Gemmatimonadota bacterium | reverse complement strand
GTGGGGGGATTGTGGTGGTGTCGCTCTGAAGGACTACAACCCCGGATGCAGGTGCGGCAAGCGGAAGCTGTCTTGTGGATCGCCAGATCGCCGAGGCACCCAAGCACGAGCTAAGCGACTGGACATCGACGGCAATTGGGTCGTTCGTCCACAGATCGCCCTCCTCCATCGCGATGCTGAGGAACGCCCCAGCGGATGTCGGCGCGGGGTCGGCCAAAGCCATGGCGCTAGCCGCACTGAAAAAAGCGGGAACAAAGCAGCCAATACCCAACAGACAGGTCACTACCACTCGCTTGGTCGGTCTCATAGAACACTCCTCTTGGTTGATGGCGGATGCGAGACCCATTCTCGCGAAAGCCTCGCAAGGTACACCCGACATACTTGTGTCGCAACAGACTGAGACACGACTAAGACACGATATTCCGCGTTCACAAACCCGCCAACCCTCAGGATGGCATCACACGATAGTCGTGCGGCGGCTCCGCCCCGATCAGGTATTCGACGAAATAGTCCCAACGTCGCCGAATGTAGTAGGGGTCGCCGCCGGCGCCGTGGTTCAGGTTCGGGAGGATCAGCATGTCGAACGTGCGATTCGCCTTGATGAGCGCGTCGACCACCTGCATGGTGAGCGCCGGGCTCACGTTGTCGTCCAATTCGCCGTGGATCAGCAGGAGCTTCCCCTTCAGGTTGGCTGCGTGGGTGGTGTTGGCCTGCTGGATGTAGTTGGCGCCGTCCGGCTCCATCAGCCCGTGGTAGAGTTCGCCCCAGAGCGCGATGTAGCCGCGCTGGTCGTGGTTGCCGGCGCCTGAAACGGCCACCTTGTAGAAATCCGGTTGGGTCAGGATGGCGTGGGTGGACATGTATCCGCCCCCGGAGAAGCCGTGCACGCCGACGCGCCCCAGGTCCATCCAGGGTCTCGAAGCCGCCAACTGCTTAATCGACGACACGTGGTCGGCCAGTCCGCCGGCGTCCTGCAGATTGCCGTACGAGACGTTGTGGAACGCCTTGGAGCGCAGGGGCTTGCCGAGACCGTCCAGAACCACCACGACCGCGCCCAGTTCGGCCGTCGCCTGCGCGTCCCACATCACCCGCGACAGCGGATCGGCGATGCTCTTGGGCACCCACGCGGTCTGCGGCCCCGGGTAGACGTAGTCGATCACGGGGTACACGGCACCGGGGTCGAAGCCGGTGGGCTTGACGATCAGCCCGTACAGGTCGGTCACGCCGTCCCGCGCCTTCGTCACGACCATCTCGGGCGGTCTCCATCCCAGCGCCTCGAGGCGGTCCAGCGACCCGGTCTCGAGCGTCATCACCACCGAGCCGCCCCGGTCCCGCAGCACGGTCACCGGGGCTGTGTCGATGCGGCCGTAGGCATCGACGAACCAGGCGCCGCCTGGGCTGCCCACAACGAGGTGTTGGGAGTCCTCCGGTGAGAGGCGCCGGACCGCCCCGCCGTCGAGCCCCACGCTGTACAGCTGCATGTAGTACGGATCGCCGCCCTCGCGTCCGCTCGCCGTGAACCACAGCGTGCGCGCGGCCTCGTCCACATGCAGGATCTCTCGGACCAGCCACGGACCGCTCGTCACCTGGCGCTTCAGCTCGCCGGTCCGCCCGTCGTATAGATAGAGGTGACCCCATCCGTCCCGCTCCGACCACCACAGGACCTCCTCGCCGCCGCCGAGTACCCGCACGTTGGGGCGCGACGCCAGAGACGGCGTGGCCTCGCAATAGGTCGCGCAGCTCTCCTCGATGATCGTGCGCACCTCGCCGGTCGCCGGGTCGGCCGCCTCCAGACTCATGGCCTTCTGGCCTCTTGTGAAGCGGAGGGTGTAGAGGGCCGATCCGTCCTCCGCCCACCACACGTTCTGGAAGGCAAAGGGCGACTGGAAGATGGAATGGAGCGGATCCGCGTCCAACCGCGTCACCGCGCCCATCTCGCTGTCCGCGCCCGTCTCCGTGTCCACGACCACCATGTGGGCCATGGGGATGATCGAATCGCCGGGAAGCGCGTACCGGTACGCGTGGTGCCGCGGCCGCTTCGACCCGTCCTCGGGAGCGCCCTGCACCAGGTGCATCTCCAGGACGCCGCGCTGGTCGAGCTGGTGCGTGGCCACGTAGCGGCCATCCGGCGACCAGAGCGCGGCGGGCGGCACGGGAACGCCGAAGCGGCGGATCGTCACCGCAGACGTGTTACCCTCGGGCGACGAACCGTAGTCCCAGTACGGCTCGCCGTCGTTGGTAAGCTGCGTACCCTCTTCTTCTCCCGAGGCCCTCACCCACAGGTTGTGGTCGCGGGTGAAGACGGCGCGGGATCCGTCGGGCGAGCCGAGTTCCGCGGGGCCGAAGTCGGCGGACCCGTCGCGCTCCTCGCAGGTGTACGCGACAAGCGAGCAGCGCCACTTCGCCACGCCGACGTCGAGCTTCACCGCGTCGCCATCGTCCACAAACTCGAACGACGTGAACGGCAGCTTGTGCGGGTCGTAGGCGGTGTCCGCCGCCATCGAAAGCGCCGCCGCCAGACGCCCGTGGTCGAAGGCCTCGCGCCGTGTGCGCGCCGCCGGATCCACCAGGACGAACCGCTCCCCGTTCCCGGTGCGCACCCGGTACCAGAAGCGGTCGGTCTCGCCGATCCACGTCACCGGACCGATCGGCACTCCGGTCAGGTGGCGCACCGCATTGCCGGGCAGGAATTGCTCGGCGCGCGCGTAGTCGGCGGCGGTGACGACAGGGCGGCGGTCCGGCTCCTGGCCGAGCAGGGGGATGGCCGTCGCGAGCGCTACCGTGACCGCGGCGGCGACCGCCCGTGCCGCCACTCCGGCCCGCCACGCCAGGACGGCGCAACACTCCCGATGACTACGTCTCGCTTGCACCATCGCGCAAAGTCTCCCATTTCTCACGGTGCCCTCGCGGCCGGCCTCGCCGTGCGCCAGGCCGACCCTCAATCAATTCGGCGAAGATGCGTGTCCATGGTACACAAGCGCCACCCGGCGCCTCCCCACGCCGCTTCCCACCCCTACGGAGGCCAGGAATGATCCGCCGCACCGTCACCCGCCCGCGCGCCAGCTTCCCGCTCACCCTCTTCATGGGCCTGTTCGCCCCGGCCGCGCTGGCTTTCGGGGCTCTCGTAGCCGCAAGCAGCCCGGTCGCCGCCCAGGAGGAGGGCTCGATGAAGGTCGAGGGCCCCGGCTCCGCCAACTTCGAACTCGCGGCCCGCTTCGCTCCCTACAAGGTCAGCGACCTGGTGCATTCCCTGCGCGTCACGCCCCGCTGGATCGAGGACACGGACCGCTTCTGGTACGAGTGGGAAACGTCGGACGGCAGACACTTCTACCTCGTCGATCCCGGGCAGGGCACGAAGACCGAGATCTTCGACAATGACCAGATCGCCGCCGAGCTGACCCGCATCACGCGGGATCCGTGGGACGCCCAGCACCTGCCGATCCGCACCATCCGCTTCACGGGACCCAACACCATCCAGTTCGACGTGGAGTCGTCGCAGGAAGAGGAGGTGGAGGAGGAAGAGGACGAGGACGATGTCGAGGAGGACCAGGAGGACGAGCAGCAGCGCGCCCCGCGTCGGCCGAGGACCCGCAACATCGTCCACCACTTCGAGTACGACGTCACCACGCGAACGCTCCGCGAACTGGAGGACTACGAGGAGCCCGACAGCCACCCGAACTGGGCGAGCGTGTCCCCGGACACCGCGTGGGTCGTCTTCAGCCGCGAATTCAACCTCTGGATGATGAGCTACGAGGAATACGAGAGGATCGTCGAGGCCCGCCGCGGCAAGACCGGTGACGAGGCCGAAGAGGCGGAGGAAGACGTCGAGGTCGAGGAGATTCAGCTCACGACCGATGGTGAGAAGGACTTCAGCTGGGGCTCGCAGGGCCGGGGCCAGAATGACGAGGAGACGGAAGAGGAGCACGAGAAGCGCCAGCCCTCCGGGACGACCTGGTCCCACGACTCCCGCTACTTCGCGCTCACCCGCCAGGACCGGCGCGAGGTGGACCACCTGTGGGTCGTTCACGCGGTCGGCAACACGCGGCCGAAGCTGGAGAGCTACCGGTACGAGATGCCGGGCGAGGAGAACGTGACGCAGACCAGCCTCCACGTCTTCGACATGGAGTCGCGCGAGATGGCGCAGATCGACGACGAGCCCTGGAAGGATCAGCGGATGGGGATCTTCAACGAATTCGGCGGCTTCGGCGGCTTCGGCGGCTTCTTCTTCTTCGGAGGAGGCGGCGGTTCCTCCGAGCCGCGGATAACCAAGTGGCTCTCGGACAGCAGCGACGAGCTCTACTTCTGGCGCCGCAGCCGCGACCAGCACCGCGTGGACGTAATGAGAGCCGACCCGGCGACCGGCGAAGTCACCGCCGTGATCGAGGAGCGCCTGAATACGTACGTCGAGCACCAGTCGCCCGCGCGCCTGGAGAACGGCGACCTCATCTGGTGGTCGGAACGGGACGGGTGGGCGCACCTCTACCGCTACGCGCCGGACGGAACGGTCCGCACTCGTCTAACCGAAGGCCCCTGGCACGTCGACGGTCTCATGGGCGTGAACGAGGACGACGGATATGCGGTGTTCCGCGCCAACGCGCGCGAGGAGGGCGAGGACCCGTACTACATGCACACGTACCGCGTCGGCCTGAACGGCAGCGGCGTGACCCTGCTCAACCCCGGCAACTACGACCATCAGGTCGTCGTGTCCGAATCCGCGCGCTACTTCATCGACAACTACTCGCGCGTCGACACCAACCCCGTGTCAGCCCTCTTCGACGCGTCCGGACGCCGGATCATGGACCTGGAGACCGCCGACCTGACGGCGCTGGAAGCCGCCGGATACCAGTACCCCGAGACCTACCAGGTGAAGGCCGACGACGGCGTGACGGATATCTACGGGGTCATGTACAAGCCCTACGATTTCGACCCAACGAAGCAGTACCCGATCATCGCGTACGTATATCCCGGACCGCAGACCGAGTCGGTGTCGAAGTCGTTCTCTCTGAACCAGACCGAGCAGGCGCTCGCGCAGTTCGGCTTCATCGTCATCACGATCGGGAACCGCGGCGGCCACCCCGACCGCTCGAAGTGGTACCACAACTACGGGTACGGGAACCTCCGCGACTACGGCCTGGCCGACAAGAAAGCGGGGATCGAACAGCTCGCCGACCGCCACGGCTTCATCGACATCGACCGGGTGGGGATCTACGGGCACTCCGGCGGCGGCTTCATGTCGACCGCGGCCATGCTCGTGTACCCCGACTTCTTCAAGGTGGCCGTCTCGTCAGCCGGGAACCACAACAACGACGTCTACAACGCCAACTGGTCCGAGAAGCACGACGGGGTCAAGGAGGTGAAGGACTCGACCGGGGCCGTCACGAGCTTCGACTACGACATCGACCGGAACTCGGACATCGCGGCGAACCTGAAGGGTCACCTGCTGCTCACGACGGGCGACGTGGACAACAACGTCCACCACGCCGGCACCTTCCGCATGGCCGAGGCGCTGATCCGCGCGAACAAGCGCTTCGACTTCTTCATCTTCCCCGGCCAGCGCCACGGCTTCGGGAACATGAGCAACTACTGGTTCTGGCTCCGCGCGGAGTACTTCGTGAAGCACCTGCTCGGCGACAGCCAGTGGAACGTGGACATCCTGGAACTGCAGGGGGATCAGCCGAAGGGGTAGGAGGGGGCAACAAGCCCGGTAGTTGTAAAATGGCGGTGGTTTCGTCATTTTGCCTGTCATTATGACGACTCTACCGCGATTTGTCACTGTCCCGGCTGGGAGCTTCTTCCTCTTCGGCCCACGTGGCACGGGAAAAACGACCTGGCTGCGCGAGAGGTTCCCCGATGCGCTCGTTTTGGAT
Source organism: Gemmatimonadota bacterium (assembly GCA_009844885.1). Lineage (GTDB taxonomy): Bacteria > Gemmatimonadota > Gemmatimonadetes > Longimicrobiales > Gaopeijiaceae > Bin94. Next base: position 13,878 of record VYAQ01000053.1, on the reverse strand, counting down.
CTCCTGCGCCCCGAGGAGTTCCGTCGATTCGCGGCTCGCCCGGAGCGATTGCGCGAACTGGTGCGTGCCGTTCCCCGCGGCGGAACCGTGGTGGTCGACGAGATTCAACGCGTTCCCGAACTCCTCAATGTCGTGCACGAGCTCATGGAGAGCGGCGAACGCCGCCGGTTCGTGCTGACCGGATCCAGCGCCCGGAAGCTGCGCCGCGGGGGGGTCAACCTGCTCGCCGGCCGCGCGGTCATGCGGACGATGCATCCGTTCATGGCGGGGGAACTGGGATCCGGCTTCAACCTGACGACCGCCCTGACGCTTGGAACCGTCCCGACCGTCGTGTCGTCCGACGATCCGGCGTCGGCCCTCGCCGCCTATGCCGCTCTCTACGTGGAGCAGGAGGTGCGCGCCGAGGGCCTGGCCCGCAACGTGGGCAGTTTCTCGCGGTTCCTGGAAGCCGCCGCGTTCTCCCACGCGGCGACGCTCAACGTCAGCGCAGTCGCGCGCGAATGCGAGACGAGCCGGTCCACCGTCTCGGGCTACCTCGAGTTGCTCGAAGACCTCTTGCTGGCATTCCGCCTGCCCGTCTTCACGCGGCGGGCGCGGCGGCGCGTGGTGTCGCACCCCCGATTCTTCTACTTCGATTGCGGCGTATTCCGGAGCCTTCGTCCCGCGGGTCCGCTCGATCGCCCCGAGGAGATCGCGGGTCCCGCACTTGAAGGACTGGTCGCACAACACCTGCGCGCGTGGCTGGCCTACTCGCGTACGCGCGACAGGCTGTACTACTGGCGCACACGCGGCGGCGCCGAAGTCGATTTCGTACTCTACGGGACATCCGGTATCTGGGGTATCGACGTCATGAACGCCGACCGCATTCGTCCCGCCGATCTTCGGGGTCTGCGAGCCTTCGGCACCGAGTATCCGGAAGCCCGCAGGATGCTGCTCTATCGTGGCAACCGCGCGCTTGAGCGAAGGGGAGTGCTCTGCCTTCCGGTCGATGAGTTCCTGCGGAATCTGGCGCCCGCGAGGGGATTGGAGACTATCGCCGGCTGAACCGGTGGTCCGAGGACAGCAGCCGCCAAGCGTCGAGAGCTATGGGCACCCCAACTCCCACCAGCCCCGCTCGCAGCCCAGCGCGCGGAGCGCCTCCGGATCACGCTCTGTGATCGGTCCCTTGCTGCCGCGCAGGACGATGGGGAGTTCTTGCAGCGGGGGATCGCCGCGCGCGAATACACCCGCGCCCTGCGCCAGCCGCTCGTCGCCACTGGCCAGCATCTGCAGGTTGCCGCACGCCGGCCCGTACTCCAGCCGGCATGATTGCTCGAATTCGCGCGCCGCGCCAAGGAAGTCCCGGTCCAGCGCCACCAGCAGCACCCCGAACTCGTTGCACCCCCACCCCGAGCCCTGGTCGCAGAAGTTCTGCAGCATGACGCCGGAGTAGTTGCACGCGCGATCGCTACCCGCCTCGCAGGCCTCCCGCCAGAACGGATAGTACTGGCCCGGGTGGTTGTCGCCGACGCCGCCCGCGGCGCTCATCGTCGCGAACGTCGTGCCCCACAGCGCCACGGTGGCCACGCGGCGACGCGCCCCTCCCGGCGTCTGCAGCCTGCCCAGCATCGCCAGCTTCTCGCCCAGCGCGTTGGCCGCGCGATCCAGCCGCGGCGCGAGCACATTCAGGATCGGCACGGGCAGCAGCTTGTCGTAGAAGTTCGGCGCGCCGATCGCGTCGAGCATCGCGGCGCTCGTAACCACGCCGGTGCCGTAGATGAGCCCGAACAGGATCCGTCCGCCGTCGGAACGCGGCGACGTCGCCGGATCCGTAAACAGGAGGTGCAGGCCCAGGAAGACCGACACGGGGATGTAGGCGTCGTAGAAGAAGTAGATGCCCGTCACGGACTGGTACAGCAGGCCGAAGCCGAGGATCGTGAGCACCGCCGGCATGGTCATCATGGCCACGCCGAACAGCAGCTGCGCGGGAACCGCCGCCAGGAAGATCACCAGAAACATCTGCGGCGGGATGAACTGGCTCTGCGCGATCTCGATTCCCAGCGTGATCTCGGTCGATCCGGTCGCGATCAGCAACACCGCCGCCACCGACAGCGCCAGCGCCGAGGGGTTGAAGATGTGCCGCGAGTGCCCGTCCAACTGCCAGCGGATGAACTCCTTCCCCGCGTAGACAAGCACGACCATCGCGAACTGGAAGAAGAACCAGGCCCCGGTGAACCACAGGAAGAGGTTGACGCTGAAGATCACCGGCACAACGCCCAGCCCCGCTGCGTAGCGCCCCCTCCGCGTCAACGCGAAGAGCCCTTCCACCGCCACCGCCAGCAGCAGCTGCGCGAGGATCATGGGCGCCCACAGCCGCACCATGTCCACGTATGTACCCCACCACACCAGCAGCGCCCCCTGCGCCAACGTCTGCATCCAGTGGGGCGTGCGAAGGATGAATTCCAGCGTGAGGTCCTCGCCGCGCTCGCGGCGCGACGCGAAGAGCCACCCCGTCCAGACAAGGATGCCGGCCACGGCCGCGGCCACCGTCCAGAACGCGGCCGGTTCCGCCCGCACCCCCGGGTGCAACAGAAACGCCGCCAGACCCGCCGCCGAAACGCACGGCAGGAGCAGCGGCCGCATCCCCACGACGGGACGGCTCAACTGCCCTTGGGCCTGCCCGGATGCACGGTGACGATCTCGACCGCGCCGGAGCGGCCCGCCTCCCCATACCGGAAGAACGCATCCGCCGGCGACAGGACACGGATGCTGCGGATTTCCTGCGGATTCTGGTTAAGCAGCATCGCCGCGACGTCAGCGGGCAGACTGGGTGCCTGCATGCCGGCCAGGGTCATCGACGGCGGCGAGTAGACGATCACGCCGTCGAGCGCCAGAAGCGTCGGCCGACACCCGTCACCCCGCTCCATGAGTTCCTGCACGGACGGGCGGCGCCTCGAGGACTCGATGCAGAAGGTTACGCCCCCGGCACCCCCCTCCTGACGGATGCGCAGCCGCGGCGGAGCCTTGGACCTTAGAACCTCCAGCACCTTGTTGGTTCGCTCCGCCGCCTCGGCCACCGTGGACGGCGCAATGAAGTCCGAGCGGCGGCCCGTGCGCGCGACTTCGAGTTCCTGGCTCGTCGCGGCCGTGACCTCAATCCCCCGGACCGGAATCGCCGCCGGGGTCAGGCGAACCTCCCAGACCTCGCCGGGCACGACGCGCACTTCCTGTTCAATCGCTTCGTAGCCTGTGCGGTGGGCCGAGACGACCTGGACTCCGCGGGGAATCGCATCGAGCACGAAGTAGCCGAATTCGTCCGAGATGGTGCCCTGGTTGAGATCCGGGAGGTGCACGATCACACCTGAAACGGGAAGCCCGGTCACCGCGTCAATGACCTCGCCTTCCACCCTGGTCTGTGCCCCAGCGTAGACGGGGGCGCTGGCGACGCCAGCCGCCAGCACCCCCGCAATAGCCCAGCGGCAAAACGCCGCTGAAGCGCGGAACCGCCCCCCGGTCAACCTGCTCCGAGAGGCGGTTCCATCCATCCGAAGATCCCTTCCTCTACACGTCTACACGCTGATGCACAGGCTGGAGACCTTCTCGTTCACCTGGCACTCGTCCAGGGCAATCGGCATGCACGAAGCCCTCCGCGCGACCGTCGCCTTGTAGACGACGCCGCCGCCATCCAGGTGCGGATGATCCCAGCGGTGCAGGTCCCAAAGACGCCGGCCCTCGAGCCACAGCGTCAGGTGCCGCTCGCGGTCCAGGATGTCCCAGCCCGACATGGACGTAAAGTTGGCACCGCCACCGTCGCCACCGGTGAGCTGACCGATCGTGCCGTCGGACTCGACCGGGTCCAGACCGTGATGCGTGCGCACCTCGTTGATCTTGGCCATCGCGGTCGGCAGGTCGCCATTCATCAGCGCCGCCTCAGCCTCGATCAGGCGCATCTCCGTGCCCTTGACGAGCGGAATGTCATCGTCGCGGGTCGGGTATTTGTCCTGCCTGTAGTGGATCGTCTCGCCATCGGCTCCGTTGCCACTGGCGCAACCGCTTCCGGGAGCCGCACAATCGGTCCATGGCGTGCGCGGGTCCCCCGCGCCCACAATGCCCGCAAGCGTACCCCAGGCGGAAACCTCATGGCGCCCGTGCGTCTCGTTCCAGATCTGACTCGTCTCCCGGCCCGAGTTGGAAGAGTACGCCGCGGCGAACACGAAGTCCGTCGGCACTCTGGCAGCTCGCGAGGCCGCACTGGAGAAGTCGCCCATCCCCATGTACACCTGGGCCAGGCCACCCTCCGCGGCGTTCACGATGTCGGACCGTCCGGCCGAACCACCGTGCTGAATCGCGCGCTCCAGCAACGCGACCGCACGCTGGAAGGCCGCGTTGCGGTCCATGGCGTCTCCGGTGTCGACCTCTCCGCCCGGACCCGGATTTTCCTGGTCATAGGGCGCGCTGAACACCGTCTGGCAGAAGTTCTCGCCAAACCAGCGGTTGGCGAGTCCGCCGAAGAGGTGGGCGCGGGCCGTCTCGGCGTTGCCATCGTACTGGTAGCCTTCGATGGCCTGCATGCGCAGGAGACCGGCCTCGGCCACCCAGCGTGCCCGCTGGACGGATGCCCAGAACCCGTTGGCGTCCTCGGAATCGAAGAGCCCCCTGCGGTAGCGGCCCGTGGAAAAATAACTGCCCGATCCGACGATCTCGTCGGAGAGGATGGCCGTCGTGAAGGAAAGGTTGTCGTAGCCCACCGAGAAGTCGGCCGACATTCCCGTAACCAGCGACTTGACGCCCGCCGCCGTGTTCAGGTCGTCGTCCAGGATGCGGCCTGGGTTCTTGACGTCGAAGATGCTCTCATCGCAGCCGGTCGTTGCGAGCGCCGCGAACAGCGCACCCAGGAACACCCGGCGTGATTTCATCGTTTTCATGATCTGCATCCTCTCCGCTTAGAAGTCGACCTGAACCGACAGCACGAAGCTGCGGATCGGCGGCAGATTGTAGTACTCCTGACGGAAGAGTACTTCGGCGGATCCGTCCTCGAAGGCCTCGGGGTCGATGCCCTCGAAATCGGTGCGGGTGAACAGGTTCCGTCCTTGCAAGCGAATCGTGGCCGCCCGGAACTGGCCGGGCAGGAAGTCCTCCGGCACACGGAAGCTGAGCGACGCCGAGCGGATCTTGAAGAAGTCGGCCGGCTGGGTCCACATGCCGTAGCGCACGACCGAGCGGTCGCAGAGGGCGCGCTCGCCAGCTGTCAACTGGTCCGTCCGCCCGTCCGCGATGGCTGCCACGGTGTCGCGGCACAAGGGCCATACGCGCCGCCGGGTGTTCTGGTAGGCCGTTCCCGAGGACAGCCAGTGTCCACCCATCCCCTCGCCCACAACGTCGAGGGTCAGGCGCTGCGAAAGCGTCATGGTGGTGCTGATTCCATACGTGTACTTGGGCGTGGTGGTCCCTACGCACTGGTCGTCGTAACGGGGGGCCGCACCCACTTCGTCCGGGTTCTGGACACGATCCTCACAGAAGGCCGGGAGCGGGAAGTGCACGAGGTCTCCAACCGTGCAGCCCTGGCCAATGAAGCCGTTTCCGTCGAAGGATACACCATTGGACAGCTCGGACGTGCACTCCACGGGTGCTCGCACGTAGTTGCGCCAACCGACGGGGATGCTCTCCAGATCGCCCAGATCGATCACCCGGGACTCGCTCGTGGACAGCCGCAAGCCGATATCCCATCCGAGTGTGTTGGAGGAGAGCACGTTCAGATTCACGAACGCCTCGTGGCCCGCATTGCTCACCTCGCCGACGTTTTCGAGCTGGCTGCCCACGAAACCGCCCGATGGGAGTTGCGTGACCGGGATCAGCGCATCGTAGGTGTTCTGCTTGAAGTACTGGTATTCGAAGCCGACCCTGCCGTCCAGCGTCGATCCCTCGATGCCCAGCTCCCATTCCCGCGTGCGTTCGGGACCCAGAACCGGATTGCCCAGGTTGTCGGGCGTGACGCCGGGCTGTCCGTTATCGCCCGCTACCGATGCCCACGTCCGGGCCGCGTCGAAGAGCCCAGGCGCCTTGCCGGAGTCACCGAACGCGCCTCGCAGCTTCAACGTCCCGAAGCTCGTCGGGAAGAAACTCTCATCGGAGATGACGTAGGAGAATTGACCCTTCGGGTAGATCTCCAGGCCGAAGTCCTGCCCGAACGCGGAGTGGCCGTCCACGCGCACTCCGCCCGTGAGGAACAGCCGGTCGGCGATCCCGATGACTTCCTGGAAGAAGAAACCGCCACTCGTGACCGTGCTGTTGACCTCGAAGGCCTGAGTGATCGCTCCGGATTGCAGGATCTTTGCGCCAGGTCCGGCAAAGTCGTCGCCGAAACCGTTGGTGCCGGTCACGAAGTCGTTGTAGAGCTGGCCGCCGAGCGAGGTCGACGACGAGAGCCCGAAGAAGGTCCGGTCCATGGTGCCGGCGTAGTCCAGCGTGAGCTTCCGGAAGGTCCTTTCGTCAGTCTCGCGGTTGCCGCCCTGTACGTAGAAGTAGCCCCAGGGACGCTCCTCGAAGTACTCGTTGCGGACCCAGTCGATCCCGGCGTTCAGCCGATGATTCATACCCTCCATCGGGTTCCACAGGAGGTTCACACCACTGGTGAAGTGGTCGTTGATGTTGGTGATGTCCATGTCGAGGAGCTTGCCGTCCTCGTCATTGGTGTAGTCGGCGCCGCCGCGGAAGACGTTGAGGAGCAACCCCTCGGCGTTGTTGCCGTCGGGCACCCACGTGACGTTGCGGTGCGCGTAGAAGCTGTTGAAGCGGATGTCCAGGTCCTCGGCGGGAGCGAACGAGAAGTTGCCCCGGATGTTCCAGGTTTCCTGGCCCTGCTCGGGACGCTTCACGTCGTTGGCGTCGAAGCCGGTGTCGAAGACGCCCGACTCGGCGCCCCACTTGGCGGACACGAAGTAGTTCATGCGCTCCGCGCCGCCGCGAACCGACAGGTTGTAGCTCTGCAGCGTTCCGTCCTTCAGCCACGAGCCGCTCGCGGGACAGCTCGGATCCGCGGGGAACTGCGGGTCTCCGCCGGGGAAGTTCGCGTCGCCGGTGAAGTTGCAGTTGTTCAGCCCCAGCCCGGTCGGATTGACGTCGGGATCGGGCCCGATGTGACCCAGGGTGTTCAGGCCCTGGTCGACGGTGAGCGACCACGCGGGCGCTCCGGCGACTCCACGCTTGGTGAAGATCTGGATCACGCCGCCGGCGGCCTCGGTCCCGTACAGGGTCGTCGCCGCGGCGCCCTTGATCGTCTCGATCCGCTCGATGTCGGCCGGATTGATGTCGTCGAAGGGGTTGGTCTGCTGATTGGCCTCGTCGGAGTGGATCAGTCCGCGTTCGCGAATCCGCACGCCGTCCACGTAGACCAGCGGCGAGTTGCTGAACGACACCGAGTTGTTGCCGCGCAGCTTGATCGTCGACCCGGCGCCCACCTGCCCGCCGTTGGTCAGGACCGTAACGCCCAGCGCACGGCCCTGCAGGATGTCTGCGACGTCCTGGATCGGGGCGGACCGGAACGCTTCCTCGTTGATCTGGCTGACCGAGTTGCCGATCTCGCGCCTTCTGGCGGCGCCCGCTGTACCCGTGACCACCACTCCTTCGAGGCTGATCGCCTCCGAGCGGAGTTCGAAGTCCTGGATCACGGCGCCGCCCGCGGCGACGGTCACGTCCATGCTGGACGCCGAGTAGCCGATGTACTGCACCTGCATCGTGTGCGTGCCCGCGGGCACGTTCTGGAGCAGGTACCGGCCCACGTTGTTGGCCAGGATCCCGGTGTTGAGTGCCGGGATGGAGACCTGGGCGCCCGCGATGGGTTGCCCGTTGGTCGCGCTTCGCACCACGCCCGTGATCGTGCCGGTCTGCGCCGCGAGGGGCGCCTGCACCGTCACGGCCATCAGGGCTGCGGCGAGAAGGGGAGTGGCGGCGGCCCGGCCGACCGCCTTTCCGATGGTTACTGGGGACATATTGCCTCCGTTTCGGGGTGAAACAAAAAAGACGCGGCCTTCGCGCCCAAGACTAGTTATCTGTGCAATACGCGATCTCGCAAGTACCGGCGGGGCGAATGTCATCGCTACCTGCCCACCGGAATCGTGAATCGGACCAGCGGAACCAGCGCGTCGACGGAGTCCTCATCGCCACCCGTGTCGGAACCCTGGCTGCCCTCGAAACCGAAATAGGCCAGCGCCGCCACGCCGCCCACCAAGCCCACCGACAGGAGAAAGCTGCGCCCTTGCGCGGCCTCCCTTCGCTCCAGCTGCAGAATCGCGTCAACCGGCAGGACCACCTGGCTGAATCCCGTGGAACTCGTGAGCACGAAGACGGCGGAGTCTCCCCGCGCTTCGACGAACCGGCCGTTCAGGTGGCCCTGGCTCCCGCTCGCAAACGCGATGTTCCGGGCCAGTTCCTCGGCGGCCAGCCGCATCCGCACCCGTTGCTGGGGCGGCAGTTCCGGGACCGTGACCTGCTGATAGGTCGCGCAACCGCCCCCGACCACCACGGCCAGAAAAGCCGCGATCGCAAGCAGGCTGTGACGACGCCGCTGCCTGCGACGCCCCCGGGGCCGTTGTCTGGTTTCCATCTCGCGTAGTGTGGCTCCGCTCGATTCCGCCGCGTCCATATCGTACACGGGATCACTCACAGACGCGGCAAGCCTTGAATTATAGGGCGTTCGCCCGCATCCGTCATCACCAGGGCCCGCTAACCCGCCGAACGCCTCACCTCCGTGCCTCCATCTCCACCTCCGGGTACACCGCCGCGGGATCGTCCAGGAGCGGGGCGCCGGCGCCCTTCAGGTAGCGGTCGAAGAACGCGACCGTCAGCGCGTTGACGATCTCGTGGCCGCGCGCCGTCTCGATCGATCCCGCAAAGGCGGGTGTGAACAGAACGAGGTCAGAGAAGCTGCCGTGATTCGTCCCGGCGATCGTGACGTCGTACCAGTCGCCGGTCGAAGCCGCCTTCAGCGCGGAATCCGTCCGGGTCACCTGGGCCATGAGCTCGGCGAGGGCCTTTTCGTTGGCGGCGGCAACCTCCGGGTCGTCGCTCGGGGGCACTTCGGGGAGTTCGCCGCCGTGCATCAGCATGAAGGGCCGGGCGGTTCCGGCGGTGGGCGCCGTGCCGAACAGCTGCCCGTCGTGGTCGATCGCCGCCTTCACGCGTTCGTCGACCACGCTCGCCTCGATCGAGGTCGCGCCGCCGAAGGACCACCCGTACATCCCGATCCGGTCCAGGTCGAGCCGTCCGGCAAACGGTTCCGCACCGTTCAGCGTCTCCAGTTGGTCCAGCACGAAGCGCGCGTCCGCCACCCACTGGGGGAAGTGGTGGTCGTCGAGGTAGTCCCAGCTGCCCAGCGCGTCCGCGAGGAGGTCGCCGGTGGGTTCCGGGAAGGTGAGCGTGTCGGGCGTGACCGATGTGCCGTCGGGGAGGAACTGCGTGCGGTTGAAGCCGTTGTGCCCCACCGAGACGACCACGTAGCCGTGGGACGCGAGCTCCTCGGTCGTGAACGTGCTGGTGAAACGCGTCCAGCCGCCGCCATGGTGGTACACGAGCACGGGGAACGGTCCCGTGGCGGCGGGCGCGTCGGCAATCGCGTTGGTGCGAACGTGGGTGACGGCCACGAAGTCCTCGGCGTCGCCGAACTCGGCCGGATCGGCGAGGTACACAGCGGTCGCCTGGTCCTCCGCCCCCGTCGACTCCTCCGCCGGATACCACACCCGCACCGCGACGGACCGCAGGTCGTCGGGATCGCGCGTGAAGGGCTCCGGCCGGTCGGAGTCCGTCCAGCGGTATTCGGTCATTCCGATGGCGTGGGGACCCGTGGGGACCGCGAAGGGCCGTTCGGGGATTTCGGGGGTCTCGGAGGTCTCGGAGGTCTCGGGCGGGGCCTGGTCCGCAGCGCACGCAGCCGCGAGCAGCGCGCACGCGGAGGCAAGCAGGATGCGCCCAGGGACGGTGATTGAACGAAGCATGGCGGCTATCCCGGCAGGGGGGTGGTGAGCCTGACGAAGCGGAGGTTGCGAACCCGTCCCCCGCCGACGCGCATGTCGCCGACCGCGCCGTCGCCGCCACGCTCGAAGCGGACGCCGCGGAAGAACCAGCGATCCGTCGCGAATTCGTCGGGGGCGCGGTACTCGAGGACGATTTCGCCGTGGCGAACGTGCCGGGCGACCAGGCGGCCCTCCGACACGCTCAGGTGGTAGAGCGCGTCGAGCTCGGGGCTGTACCAGGTGCCTGCGTATTCCGCAAGCGCGGCGGGGCCGGGTGTCTCCGGTGGCGCGGCATCGTCGGCCGCTGGAGGCGCGCCGCCCTCCTGCCCCTCCTCCCCCTCCTCCTCGGGGAAGGAGCCGGCGAGCACCACATCGGCAACGTCGCGCGCGCGTCCGGCCGGGTTGCCGTTGGCCACGTTGGTCAGCACGACCACGCCCGTCTCGACCTCGGGGAACCATTGGACCTGGGTCCGGAACCCCGCGTCCGCGCCGCCGTGCCCGATGGTGCGCAGCCCGCGGTACTCGCCCATCGCGAGGCCGTGTGCGTACGGGATCGTGTCTCCGTTGTTGAGGACGCCGCGGGAGAGCATGGTCTGCATGACCTCGGGGCCGCCGACGTTGGCGTGCCGGAAGTTGTCGAGCCAGCGGGCCAGGTCCTCGGCGGTGGTGAAGAGGCTGGTGGCGCCGGCGTTGGCGTAGCTGAGGACGGCCTTGCGGTAGCGAGGGGCCTCGGCGTCGGCGGGCGCAGCGGCGTCGGCGGGCGGCTGGAGCGGCGCGTACGAGTAGGCGCGGTTCGGGACCACGTGCTCGTGGTCGTCGTGGAAATGGGTCCGGTCCATGCCGAGGGGGGCGAAGACGCGGGCCTGAGTGAACTCCGCCAACGACATTCCGCTCACCGCCTCGACGACCTCGCCCAGGAGCGTGTACCCCATGTTCGAATAGAGGTACTCGGCGCCGGGCTCGAAGTTGAGCTCCTGCTGGCGGGCCATGAGGCCGAGGATCTGTTCGGTGGTGATGACGTCGTCGAGGCGCCAGCCGGACATGGCGAGGAGCTGCCACTGGTCGCGGATGCCGCTCGTGTGGTGGATCATCTGGCGCACGGTGGGGGCGGGCTCGAACTCGGGCACGTAGGGGAGGTGCATCCGGACGGGGTCGTCGAGCGAGAGGGCGCCGTCGGCGGCGAGGAGCGTCACCGCCATCGCCGCGAACTGCTTGGAGACGGAGGCGACGTGGAAGACCGTGTGCGGGGTCACGGGGATGCCGTGCTCGATCTGGGCCTCGCCGTAGCCGCGCGAGTAGACGATGTCGCCATCGCGGATCACGGCCACGGAGGCGCCGGGGGAGCCGGGCCGGTCGAGGTCCACGAAGACGGCGGCGATGCCGCGGGCGAGGGCGGGGGAGACGGGTTGGTCGGGGGCGGTGCAGGCGGCCAGCAGCGACGCGGCGATTGCGGTCGCGGCGAGTGTGGCGGCGGGCAGCCGGCGGCCGATTCGCGTCACGCCGCTCATCGCCAGGCCTCCACGATGTCCTGCGCGATCATCCCGAGCGTCTCCTCCAGTTGGTAGAAGTCGCCGCGGCTCTGGTTGGTGAACACCGAGACGATCGTCGGTCCGCCGTCGTAGAAGAGGATGCCCACGTCGTTGCCCGCGTAGGGCGGCCAGTCGCCGGTCTTGTGGGCCACCTGCACGCCCTGGAAGCGCACGATCCGTGGCAGCCGAGTCGTATAGAACTGGGCGTTCATGATCTGTACCATCTCGTCGCTGGCCGCCTGGTCCGCCAACTCGCCGTCCATGATCTGCTCCAGCAGACGGGCCATTTCGCGCGCAGTGGTGCGGCCCAGCCAGACCGTCGAGTCGCCCTCGATTTCGAAGAAGCGCGCGGCGGCACCCTCGTCCGACGGGAATCCGCGTTCGAAGACTTCGCGTTCCCCGAGCGCCCCGTAGGCTGCGTCGGTCCGGATCCAGGTCTCCAGGAACAGGCGGTGGGTGGTGTGCTTGAGGCGGGTCTGCTCGTACCCGTTCGCGGCGAGCATCTCGTTGACGCGGTCCATGTCGACCAGGTCGATCACCATGTCGGTCGCGGTGTTGTCCGAGGTGATGATCATCTGGGTGACGAGGCCGCGGAGGGTCGGGTTCAGGCCGGGCGCGAAGGTCTGGATGAGCCCGCTACCGCGGCGCATGTCGTTCGCTTCGACCGTGTGGCGTGCGTCCAGGTCGAGCCGCCCCTCGGCGTGGTCCTGAAACGCCTTCACCATGATCGGGATCTTGATCACGCTGAGCGTGTTCATGGGGAGGTCGGGGCGGATCGCGATCTCGCGGCCGGTGGGGATGTGTTTGGCGTAGAGGGAGCTGGTGGCGTCGAGAGTGGCGAGCCGGGCTTCGACGCGGGCCGCGAGGTCGGCGGGGGAGGCCGGGGATTCGGTCGCTTCAGCGGAGGAGGCGTCGTTGGCCGAGTCGCCGGCGGGCGTGCACGCCGGAAGAGCCGCTGCGCATGCCAGAACGAGGAGGGGGAGAAGAGAGGGCGACCGCTTGGCCGCGGGAAGTTCCGGGCGCATGTTGGAGTCTCCTGGTGAGGTTGCGCTGGAGGGACATACTCGGAAGCACGCTCCGGGCAGGCAAGCACCGGGCGCGCGGGCGGGCGCGGGCTGCCCTTTGCACGCGGGCCACCGGCGCGGCAGCTTGAGCTTGTGAAGCGTTTCACGATCAAGCGGTGGCAAGGAGTTCTTAATGAAGAACGAAGCTGCGGGCGGGTGCGGGCCCGAACGACCGCGCCCGATCAGGTCTCACACCAGTGATCCTTGGCGGATCGGCCTGGCGCTTGTCGCTGCCGTTGCCAGCGCCGTCGCTACGCCTGTTTCCGCACAGGAGGCCGACGCCGCGGTCGCCGACGCCAGCGCGTCCCATGCTCGCCTCGTCATCCTCGGCACGGGAACCCCCAACGCTGATCCCGACCGCTCGGGACCGGCTGTTGCCGTCGTGGTGGGCGGGCAGGCCTACCTGGTGGATGCCGGGGCCGGTATCGTTCGCCGCGCTGCCGCGGCGTCCGCCCGGCACGGGATCGACGCCCTGGCACCGAGCGGGCTCGACCGCCTCTTCCTGACGCACCTCCACTCGGACCACACGGTGGGTCTCCCGGACGTGATCTTCTCGCCCTGGGTGCTGGAGCGTCCCGACCCGATTGTCATCTTCGGGCCGCCTGGCACAGCCTACATGGTCGACCACGTACAGGAGGCGTGGAAGGAAGACGTGCACATGAGGCTGTTCGGGCTCGAACCGCACGATTACAACCGGGACGCATACCGGTCCCCCGTCACGGAAACCAGGGGCGGTCCGGTCTATGAGGACGAGCATGTCCGCGTCACGGCTATTCCGGTGATGCACGGGTCGTGGCCCCACTCCCTCGGCTACCGCTTCGACGCGCTTGGGCCCGACGGTGCCGCGGGCCGCACGATCGTGATCTCGGGAGACGCGCGGCCGAGCGAGTCGCTGGTCGAGGCCTGCGACGGCTGCGACATCCTGGTCCACGAGGTCTACTCGGCCGAGACGTTCAAGGGGCGCCCACCCGAGTGGCAGCGGTATCACGCCGACTCCCACACGTCGACTGTGGAGCTTGCGGACATCGCGACGCGCGCCCGCCCCGGTCTCCTGGTCATGTATCACCAGCTCTACTGGGGGGCTACGGACGAGGACCTGGTGCGCGAGGTCCGCGAAGCCGGATACACGGGCCGCGTGGTGTCCGCAGCGGATCTCGACGTCTACTGAGGGGGCCTGGCGACGGGCGGGGTTCCGGGCTCGCGTTTCAGGTGAAGCTAAACCAACATGTTTAGTATCGTTCCGTGTACCGTATACCCGAACTTTTCCCGAACTGTGGGGTATAAGGGGGTGAGCACGTG
>VYAQ01000079.1 GCA_009844885.1 Gemmatimonadota bacterium | reverse complement strand
TCGGGGCCGTCGGGTTCTGCTACGGCGGCGGTGTGGTGAATCAGCTCGCGGTCCGGCTGCCGGATCTGGGCGCTGGCGTGCCGTTCTACGGGTCGGCGCCGGCCCCTGAGGATGTGCCGTCGATACGGGCGCCCCTCATGATCCAGCTCGCGGGCCTGGACGAACGGATTAATGCCCGCTACCCGGCCTACCAGGAGGCGCTGGAGGCGAACGGAAAGGACTTCGTGGTCCACATGTATGAGGGCGCGAACCACGGCTTCCACAACGACACGACTCCACGCTACGACCAGGAAGCCGCCCGCCTGGCGCAGGAGCGGACCATCGCGTTCTTCAACCAGCACCTGCGGGGCTGAGTCGGCGGGAGTGACAGACGAAAGACGTTTCAGCTGAAACGTGCTTCCACGAGAATCTCGCCGTCGCGGAGCACCAACTCCTCGTCGATCCACACCGAAGGCGCCCGCGTGACGGCGTCAAAGTGGGTTTTTGCGGACACGCTGCCGCCCAGGTTGGCCGACGTGCCGACGCCGATGTGGACCGTGCCGTTCACGCCTTCGTCGTTGAGCATTTCGCCCGTGAACTCGGTGCAGGCCGGATTCAGGCCGAAGGCGAACTGGGCCAGGTTGTAGACCCAGCGGTCGTTTTGCCGGGCCAGCAGGTCGGCAAGGAAGTCGGCTTGGTCACCCCCCTCGATGCACGTGACGAAGCCGTCCGAGATGCGAAAGGTGACAGGGCGGCTGACCGGACCCACGCCGTAGTACGGAATGCTCCCGTCGCACACGAATACGCCCTCGGCGGTTCCCTGGGCGGGTGCGCAGTTGGCCTCGATGTTGGGGACTGCCGAGAAGCCCGGTCCGTCGAGCAGACACGCGTGGCTGTTCCCGGTGACGCCCAGCAGGCTCATGCTCAGGTCGGTGCCGGAGGGATTGGTGACCCGCAGCCGCTCGCCGGCGGTGAGCCTGGCCGCGAGGGCCCGGCACAGCGGCTGGCGCGCCCGGAAGTCCGTAAAGAGTCCGCCTTCGTGCATCATCCGTTCGGTGAAGGCGGTCATCGACAGGACGCGGGCACCCGCACCGATGGCCTCGCGCACGGCTCGCGTGTGCGCCATGGCCAAGGTCACCGGGAGGAAGACGACATCGGCAGCCGTCAGAGCCGCGGCCACGGCCGCTCCCGGTTCCTCGTTGTCGATGGACCGCTCCGGTGGGATCAGGATGCTCGCGATGGCTCCGGCCTCGCGCGCCTCGTCGGCGACGGCTTCGGCGATGATCATCCGCTCCGAATCGGTCACAATCACGGCGTTTTCGGCGGCCTGGACGTTGGCGCACGTCCGCACGAGGATTCTGGTGCCCTCTTTCACACCAGCACCTCCGTATCCCGCTGCACGACCCGTCGGTCGACGGCAATCGTCGGGGCCCACATGAGCAAATCGTAGTGCGTCGGCGCCACGATCTCGCCACCCAGCGTGTGGCTGGTCCCGATGCCGATGTGGATCGTGCCCAGGACACCCTCGTCCTCGAGCATCTCGCCGGTGAGGCGAGCGTTCGGGTTCAGGCCCACGCCAAGCTCCGCGACGTTGAAGCAGTGGGGGTCGGCGAAGGACTCCAGGTGCCGGCGCAGGAAATCGGCCTGGGCGCCGCCGGTCATCTCCACGATGTAGCCGTCCCGCACCCGGCAGACGATGGGCTCGTCGAGGACCCCGATACCCAGGTAGGGCACCGATGCGTCGGCGATGATCGTGCCTTCGGCCGACCCGGTGACCGGCACCACGTTGACCTCGATGTCGGGTACGGGGGCGAGCTCGCCGGGCGCCGGAATGTTGGTCAGCACATTGGCCACCCGGCTCTCGATCCCGAAGCGGAGGTCGGTGCCACGCGGTGAGGTCAGCCGCACCGAATTGCCAGCGGTGAATGCGGCTCCAAGACGACGACAGACCGCGGCCTGGGCCTCGAAGTCGGTGTCGAGCAGCGCCGGGCTGGTCATGATCGCGTCGGTGTAGGCCGTCATCATGCATACGCGCGCACCCGCGTCCAGCGCGGCCCGCATCGCCCGCGTGTGAGTGATCGAGACGCTGACTGGCGAGAAGATCACGGCCGCTTCCGCCATCGCGCGGGCCACCGGCGGGGGCGGCTCCTGACCGTCCTGGTCCCGCACCGAAATAATGCAGACGGTGACCGCGGCCCCGGCATCGCGGGCGGCAGCCGCCACGGCATCGGAGTAGCGCCGCATCGTGGGGTCGGTCACGACGACGACCGCCTCGCGGGGCTGAACGCGTCCGTTGACGTGCACGAGCCGGTGGGCGCCGGGGGCGAGGGACGCGGCGGGAGCCAGGTCCACGCCCGCCTCAGCCACGTTCCCTCGCGAAGTACTCATCGAACCGGCCATCAAAGATGATCGCGGTGTAGCCGTCACCGGTACAGTTGGTCGCCGTGCGGAGCATGTCGGGTATGCCGCCCGAGAGCGCGATCCAGCTCGCGATGAAGTCGCCCTGCGCCTGGCCCTCCAGACCCAGGATGCTCGCGAACAGCGTCGCGCTCCACAGCGCCGTCCCCATCCCCGCCGGCAGCCCCGGCGCCGCAATCGTGAACAGGACGACGGCGGGCCACGCGGCCAGCATCATCACCCAGCTCAGCTCCATGCCGAAGACGTAGCTCACGACGAACGGCCCATACGCGAGGTAGGCCAGCGCGCTCGCGTCCAGGTTCACCACCGCGCCGAAAGGCAGGACGAAGTCGGCCACCTCGTCGCGGACGCCCACCTTCTTCGCGTTGGCGAGGTTGACGGGCAGCGTCGCCAGCGACGAACACGTGCCCGCGGCGAACATCGCGGTCGGCACGTAGTACCCGCTCAGCACGGGTCCCACGCGCCGGCGCCCCACCCTGCGCACCAGCACGAACGTGTAGAACGCCCACCACACGAGCACGAGCGCCGCCGTGTAGCCGGTCATGGTGAGGTAGTGGGACAGCCCCAGGCTCGCGCCGAAGCGCACGCCGAGCGTGACACCGAAGGCCAGGATGAGAGGGAGCATGACGTAGGCCAGACTGCCCCCCGGCCGCTCGATGGCGTCGGCCATTCGCCGGAGCACGCGGTAGGTCGGATCGTGGCGCGCACCGAAGAGCCCGAGCAGCACGCCCGCGAGGATGGCCAGCAACGGCCGCGAGGCCCCGCCCTCTCCGAGGCTGTGCAGCATCGCGACCGCTTCCGCCCATACACCCTGGTCCCCCGCCGCAAGCGGAATGCGGAAGATCGCCGCCGAAGCCACCAGCGCGATCAGCCCCGCCACCGTCGACGTGAAGACGTACCAGAGCACGACCGCCCCCGCGAAGCGGCCCGCCAGCCCACGCCGCACCAGCGTCGCAATCGCCGGGCTCAGCGCGGCAAGGATCAGCAGCGGCACAACCGCGACGACCCAGCCGATCAGCGTCGACGTGGCGTTGGCCACAGGCGCGAGCGGTCCGGGAAGGAAACCGCCCGCTGCCAGGCCCGCCACGAGGGCCAGAAACGTCCACACGTATGTGGGGATCCTGCGCTTCACCGGCGGCTCGCCCTGCCCTCGGGGCCTCGGATGCATGTGCAGATGCAAGTGCAGGCGCAGGTGCCGATCCGGCCCATTGCCTCAGGAGGCAGGCAGCGCAAGCCGGTAGCGACGCACTCGCTCCACACCCAGATCATCGCGCTCGACCGCCCATACGAAGGAACGGCCGAACACGGGCGGAGGCGAAGAGCCGAATCCTTTGGGCGGCACCACAGCCCCCAGGTAGGTGCCATCGGCTTCGAACACGTCGTAACGGAGCGGCTCAACCCATGTGAATGCGGCAGACTCGGGATCGGTCGGGTCGTGATCCGCGTTCGGGACCCGTTGCGTCTCGGTCCAGAGCCTTACCCAGATACGGCCATCGCTTCCTGTGCGCAGGCCCCTGAAGGGCGGCTTGTGATCCGGTATGGCGGGACCGTCCCAGCTCCAGCCCGCATCGAAACGGCGCATCCTGCTCAATATCCTCTGCTCGTGGCGCACGCGCTCATCGTCCAACACCGCCACCGGTGTGTGATTCCTCTCAATGCGCACCACGCCACCGTCCCGCTCAAGGTCGATCCGGTACGCTGTGGACAGACCCGACGCGAAATGGCCGGAAGGGTGGACCGTCCAGTGCCAATCCGGGCCGAACGGAATGGTCGCGCCGACGAGGAGCCACCCGTCCCCGCTCTCGGCCTCGACGCTCATGCTGTACCTGTCGTCGTCGAAGTCGGCAGGGGCTTCAGGCGCCGAAATCGTATCGAGGTGCGTGCCGTCGGGCCCCATGACGATGAAGCGAATCTCTTCATTGGAGGAGATGTCCACGTAGATCCGGCCGAGGTCGTCCGTGTAGAGCGGGGTATTCATGTAGATGTCGCTTGGTCCGTACCGCCATTCCTCGGGCTCCCACGTCTCCAGGTGGAAAAGCTGCACGCGCGCGTTCGCCGGATCCCTGACCATGACGCGGCCGTCGGAAACCGCAATCCCGATCGGCACCTCGAACTCCCCCGGCCCCTCGCCTCCCCGCCCCAGCGTCGCGACGTAC
>VYAQ01000249.1 GCA_009844885.1 Gemmatimonadota bacterium | reverse complement strand
GCGGCCGCACCGTCGGTGCCGGCGTCGTTACCGAAATCATCGAGTAGACATCATGCCGAGCATCACCAACGCCAGGAATTTCGTCCAGGAATGCGTCGTGGAGATGGAGAAGGTCACGTGGCCAGACCGCGACCAGCTCCGCAACGCGACCTGGGTGGTCATTCTCTTCACAATCCTGATATCGCTGGTCATCTGGATCATGGACACCATCTCCAGGCTGGTCATCGTCGACTTCATCATGGGGGTCTTCCGGTCTTGAGCGGCGAAGAGCGCTGGTACGCAGTCCAGACGCAGGCGCGGCACGAGAACCGGGTCTGTCGCATGATCCAGCAGGAGATCGACAAGGACACGGATCCCGACCGCGGGATACGGGAGGTTCTGGTACCGACTCATGAGGTCGTCGAAATCCGGCGTGGCAAGCGCGTGCCCGTGGTCAAGCCGCTCTATCCCGGGTACGTCCTGGTGCGGATGATTCTCAACCAGCAGACCGAACACGCGATCAGTGCGATGAAGGGCGTGCGGTTCGTTGGGCAGGGCGGTGGCCCCCAGCCGCTCCGCGAAGAGGACATCAACCGGATCATGGGGGTCGAGGTTGAGGAAGAGGTGGATGGCCGGGAGGAGATCCCCTTCCGGACGGGTCAGGTCGTGGAGGTGATCCAGGGGCCCTTCACGGATTTCTCCGGAACGGTCCAGGAAGTGTACCCCGAAAAGGGCAAGGTCAAGGTCGAAGTGTCGCTCTTCGGGCGCCCGACATCGGTCGAGTTGGACTTCACCCAGTTGCGGGGCTTCTAGAGGTCCGCGGGAGTCTGCAAAAATGGCAAAGAGAGTTCTGGGCTTCATCAAGCTGCAGATCAGCGGCGGGCAGGCGAATCCGGCGCCGCCGGTCGGCCCGGCGCTCGGGCAGCATGGCGTGAACATCATGGACTTCTGCAAGCAGTTCAACGCCAGGACGAAACAGCAGGCGGGCACCCTGATCCCCGTCGAGATCACGGTCTACGCCGATCGCTCGTTCTCGTTCATTACCAAGACACCGCCGGCCTCGTTCCTGATCAAGCGCGCCGCCGGCCTCGAGAAGGCGTCGTCCGAGCCGCACATGGAAAAGGTCGCGACGCTGTCGGTGACGCAGGTCAGGGAGATCGCGGAAGCGAAGATGCAGGACCTGAACACGGACGACCTCGTCTCGGCCATGAGAATGATCAAGGGAACCGCCCGCTCGATGGGAATCGAGGTGGACGGAGAGCTCACCGCCTGACGGAGGCACGCGTGCCAAAGCGCAGCAAGAAATACACCGGCGCCCGGGAGACCTACGACCGGCAGACCCGGCACTCGCCCGACGACGCGCTGGGCAGGGTCAAGGACATCGCTTACGCCGGCTTTGACGAAAGCGTAGACGTCGCGACCCACCTCGGGGTCGACCCCAGGCGGGCCGACCAGATCGTGCGCGGAACCGTGGTGTTGCCGCACGGGACCGGCAAGGCCCTGCGGGTGCTTGCCATTTGTCAGGGCGACAAGGAGGACGAGGCGAAGGAAGCCGGTGCCGACTTCGTCGGCGTCGACTACGTCGAGAAGATCAAGGAAGGGTGGCTCGATTTCGATGTCTGCGTTGCCACCCCCGACCTGATGCGCATGGTCGGTCCCCTCGGCCGCATTCTGGGGCCCCGCGGGCTGATGCCGACCCCGAAGGCCGGAACGGTCACCCCCGATGTCGGCCGCGCGATCCGCGAGATCAAGGCGGGCAAGATCGAGTATCGCGTGGACAAGACGGGCAACCTGCACGCGCCCATTGGGCGGGTTTCGTTCGACGTGGAGCTCCTCTCGGACAACCTGAGGGCGTTCATGGCCTCGGTCCTGCGGGCAAAGCCGGCGGCGGCCAAGGGCACCTACGTCAAGAGCGTGACGGTGTCGAGCACGATGGGCCCGGGTGTCCCTGTAGATCCCAACAGCTTTACGCGGAGCGCCTGAAAACGATGACCAGAGAACAGAAGGAGAGCTTCGTCGCAGAGTTCCGGGAGCGCCTCGACCGTTCGGAGGCGATCTTTCTCACGGACTTCACGGGACTCGACGTCAAGGCGATGACCAGCCTCCGCAGCAAACTCAAGAAGTCGGGCGGCGAATACCTCGTGGTCAAGAACCGGCTGGTGCGGCGCGCTTTGGCCGACACGCGGATCCCGGACATTTCCGGGTTCCTGACGGGGCCCACCGGCGTGGTTTTCGGGGATCGCGACGTTGTCGATGCCGCCAGAACCGTCACGGACTTCGCAAAGGAAAACGGGGACAGGCCGGTCTTCAAGGTCGGCGTCCTGGAAACCGATATTCTCGACCCGGTGCAAATCGAACGCGTCGCCGGTCTCCCTTCCCGGGAAGTCCTCCTGGCTCAGGTCGCCGGCGTCCTGGAGGGGCCGATGTCCGCCCTCGTGGGCGCCCTGGGCGGCAAGCTTCAGGAGATGGCGGGACTGGTCGAGGCGCTGCGCGAACAAACGGAGTCGAAGGCGAACGACGGCTGACCAACAAGCCCGGGTGGCCGGGTGAATCCAGTAAGGAGACATACAATGGCTGTAGACCAACAGGAGCTTCTCGAGACTTTTGGCAAGATGACCGTGATCGAACTCTCGGAGTTCGTCGAGGCCTTCAAGGATCGGTTCAACGTGACCGCCGCGGCCGCTCCCGTCATGGCGGGGCCGGTCGAAGCGGCGAACGGCCAGGGCGAGGCTGCGGAGCAGGACGAATTCGAGGTGGTGCTCGAGTCGTTCGGTGCCAAGAAGATCCAGGTCATCAAGGTGATCCGGCAGATCACCAGCCTGGGGCTCAAGGAAGCCAAGGAGCTGGTCGACAAGGCTCCCAGCACGGTCAGGGAAGCGGTCAGCAAGGACGAGGCCGCGGACATCAAGGAAAAGCTCGAAGCGGCTGGCGCCAGCGTTGTAGTCAAGTAGGTGCGCCTATCCGGGGCGCCTTCGGTGGCAGGAGCCAACCGAAGCCGGCGGGACGGTCGTCCAATCGTACGGCTTGCGGGTGGACTGCGTCCATCCGCCGCATCCCGGTGCGCAACATTCGCCGTGACCTCCGCAACCAAGACAGGGGAGTTGTCCGTTGCCTAGCATGAATGGTTCGCAAGAGGGTGCCCGCCCGGTCGTGAGCTTCGCCAAGCTCGAATCCGGGATGCCCATGCCCAATCTCCTGGATGTCCAGCTCCACTCTTTCGCGAAGCTCGTGGAGACGGAGGTGGACCGTGAGGAGATGTGGGATTTCGGACTCGATTCCGTTTTTCACGACATCTTCCCGGTTGCCGATGTGAACGGGAAGCTCACGCTCGAGTATGTCAAGTCGTCGCTGGGCGTGCCCAAGTACACGGTCGAAGAGTGTATCGAGCGCGACATGACCTACGCCGCGCCGCTGAAGGCGACACTTCGGCTCGTGGTCTGGGAGAAGGTGGGCAAGCAGGATCCCCGTCCCGGGACGATCGTCGAGAAGGAGGTCTATCTGGGTGACCTGCCGCTTCTCACCGGACTGGGGACGTTCATCATCAACGGGGCCGAGCGGGTCGTGGTCAGCCAGCTCCATCGGTCGCCCGGCGTCGTATTCGAAGAGGACGTGCACCCGAACGGCACAAAACTCAACAAGGCAAGGATCATCCCCTTCAGGGGGTCCTGGGTCGAGTTCACGATCGATATCAACGATATCTGCTACGTGCACATCGACAAAAAGAAGAAGTTCCCCGCCACCGCACTCCTCCGGGCCTTCGGGTACGGCAACGACGGTGACCTCTACCGGCTCTTCTTCGAGACCCGCACCGCCGACGTGCCGGTGGAGGACGAGGACGTTCGGGACCTGGTCGGGGCGGTGATCGCCGAGGAGATCGTGGAACGCGAGACCGGCGAAGTGCTCCTGGAGGACGGCACGGAGCTCACCGAGGACGCGATCAGGCTTCTGCAGCGCGGCGGCTACGGCGACATCATGGTGTACCGCTCCGCGAACGAAGGCCGCGGCGGACGCCCGGGCGAGAGTCCGATCGTCAAGAACACGCTCCGGAAGGATCCGACGGGGAGCGAGGAGGAGGCCCTGAACGCCATCTACTCGCTCCTGCGGCCCGGCGAGGCTCCCAACATCGCGACCGCGCGGGCCGCGCTCGACCGCGTGTTCTTCGATCCGAAGCGCTACGACCTGGGGCGCGTGGGACGGTACAAGATCAATCAGCGGCTCGGGCTCGACATCGGCTACGGCGAAACCGTGCTCACTCGCGAGGACTTCGTCTCGATCCTCCGCTACCTGATCGAACTGAGCGAGGGCCGCGGCCGGATCGACGACATCGACCATCTCGGCAACCGCCGTGTCCGCACGGTCGGCGAGCTCATCGCGAATCAGTTCTCGGTAGGCCTGTCGCGGATGGCCAGGCTGGTCAAGGAACGGATGTCGATCAATACGGATCCCACCAAGATCAACATCGACGACCTGGTCAACGCCAGGACCGTCTCCGCGGTGATCCAGGCGTTCTTCGGATCGTCCCAGCTGAGCCAGTTCATGGACCAGACCAATCCGCTGGCCGAACTGACCCACAAGCGCAGGCTGTCGGCACTCGGGCCGGGAGGGCTCACCCGCGAGCGCGCGGGCTTCGAGGTTCGGGACGTGCATTACTCGCACTATGGGAGAATGTGCCCCATCGAGACGCCGGAGGGGCCGAACATCGGGCTGATCACCTCGCTGACGACGTACTCCCGCATCAATGACCTCGGATTCGTGGAAACCCCCTATCGCACAGTAGAGGGGGGCAAGGTCACGGGACACATCGAGTGGCTGTCCGCAAACGAGGAGCAGGAAGCCACGATCGCGCAGGCGAACGCGCCGCTCAAATCCGACGGAAGCTTTCGCAACGAGACCGTGCTCTGCCGCAGGCGCGGGGATTTCCCCCTGGTGAGGCCTGCGGACATCGACTACATCGACGTGGCACCCGACCAGCTGGTTTCGGTCGCGGCCGCGATGATCCCGTTCCTCGAGCACGACGACGCCAACCGGGCGCTGATGGGCTCGAACATGCAGCGCCAGGCGGTGCCGCTCCTGTACACCGACGCACCCCTCGTGGGCACCGGGCTCGAAGCGAAGGTCGCCAGGGACTCCGGAGCGGTGATCACGGCGAAGAGGGACGGGCGGATCGTGCACGTGACCGCGGATGAGATCGTCGTGGACACGGGCGAGCAAAAGGCCGACGAGCCGAATCGTCCGCTGGCCAAGCTCACCCAGTTCGACCGGTATCAGCTCAAGAAGTTCTGGAGGACGAACCAGGACACCGCCATCAATCAGCGTCCGCTGGTCAACTCGGAGCAACTGGTACAGGAAGGCGACGTCATAGCCGACGGCCCCTCGACCAACCACGGCGAACTCGCGCTGGGACGCAACGTCAGGGTCGCGTTCATGCCGTGGTACGGGTACAACTTCGAGGACGCCATCGTGATCTCCGAACGGCTGGTGCGGGACGACCTCTTCACGTCGATCCACATCCAGGAACTCGAGTTGCATGTGCGCGACACCAAGCGGGGCATGGAGGAGATCACGCGGGAGATCCCCAACGTTGCGGACGAGAGCCTGGTTGATCTGGACGAGCGGGGCATCGTGCGCGTCGGGGCGCGCGTCAAGAGCGGTGACATCCTGTGCGGAAAGATCACGCCCAAGGGCGAAACCGAGCTGTCGCCGGAAGAGAAGCTCCTGACCGCGATCTTCGGCGAGAAGGCCAAGGACGTAAAGGACTCGTCGCTGCGGATGTCTCCGGGAATGGCCGGGACGGTGATCGACGTCAAGATCTTCTCGCGCCGCATCGACGATCCTCTTCTCGAGCGCGAACACGGCGCGCGCATCGGCGAACTGAGGCAGCGCGAGCGCGAGGAGATTCTGCGCATTACCGAGGCCCGGGACGAAGAGCTTCGTGGCCGGCTCCATCTGCAGACGATTGCTCTGTGTCTCAAGAAGGGCACCGTCCAGCCCTACTTCGAGGAGGGCAGGAAGCTCAGGAAGAAGGATCTCGACCAGCTGAGGCTTGCGGAGGTCGATCTCACGACGCTCAAGGTCCAGAACCAGGAGGTAAGCGGCGAGATCAAGCTGCTGATCGACGAGGCGAAGCGGCGGATCGAGGCCGTGCGGGAGCGGACGGAGGAGCAGATCGACAAGGTGTTCCAGCCCGATGAACTGCCGCCGGGGGTGGTCCAGCTCGTCAAGGTCTACATTGCCGAGAAGCGGAAGATCTCGGTCGGGGACAAGATGGCCGGCCGCCACGGCAACAAGGGGATCATCGCCCGTATCGCTCCGGAAGAGGATATGCCCTACCTGCCGGACGGCTCACCGGTGGACATCGTCCTGAATCCCCTGGGCGTGCCTTCGCGCATGAACGTCGGACAGATTCTGGAGACCCACCTGGGATGGGCGGCGGACAACCTCGGCTTCGAGGCGAAGACTCCGGTCTTCCAGGGCGCTTCCGAGGACGAGATCGCCATGCTCCTCAAGCTGGCGGGCGTCAAGTGGGCTTCCGAGTCGCTGAGGGCGGGAGTGCCGTGGCCATTGGGCCCGGAGGACTACTACAGTCTCCTGGATCTGGTCAGGGCTCACCCCGAGACGGGCAGGATACGGGTTGCGGCCAACGGCGATTCCAATGGCACCGGCTCTTCTCGCGCGGCGGGGATCGGCAAGAGCCTCGACGAGTATGCCGGGCTCGCCGACGAGGCCGGAGCGGCTGCCGCGCTACAGAGGTTCCGCGACTTCCTCGTCTCCGTGGGGATCCGGCTCGCGGCCAGACGTTACAAGGTGCTGGCGCATGCGTTCCCCGCGATTGCCGACAGTTGCCGGAGCGCCGTACCGGGGCCCGGTCTCGAGGCTGCGGTGCAGGAGTTGCTGAACGAGGCCGAGGTTCTCGGAAACGGCAAGGCGTGGCTGCGGGACGGCCGCAGCGGTGAGAAGTTCGACTTCCCGGTGACGGTCGGCGCCATCTACATGCTGAAGCTGTCGCACCTCGTCGACGACAAGATTCACGCGCGGAGCATCGGTCCCTATTCGCTGGTCACCCAGCAGCCGCTGGCCGGCAAGGCGCAGTTCGGCGGCCAGCGTTTCGGCGAGATGGAGGTGTGGGCGCTGGAGGCCTACGGGGCGGCCCACACGCTTCAGGAGATCCTGACCGTGAAGTCGGACGACGTGACCGGCCGCTCGAAGGTGTACGAATCGGTCGTGAAGGGAGAAAACCTCCCCAAACCGGGCGTTCCCGAGTCGTTCAATGTCCTCGTGAAGGAACTCCAGGCGCTTGGCCTGACGGTCGAGCTGGGCGAGGAAGAGGGATAATGAGGGTATCGGTGCGCGGTCCCCGGATTGCCGGCTCGGCGTTTCCGGGACTTTGGCAAGATGCTACCAGGCAGGTTGGCCGACATCCCGCATCAGGGCGGGGTGTTCAAGAAACGGTGGTCAGAACATGATCGACTTCCCCCGCGCGAGAGAATCCCGCTCCACGGACTTCGACTACATCCGCATACGCATCGCGTCTCCGGAGGACATCCGCGAGTGGTCGCACGGCGAGGTGACGAAGCCCGAGACCATCAACTACCGGTCGTTCAAGCCGGAGCCGATGGGGTTGTTCTGCCAGCGGATATTCGGGCCCGTCAAGGACTGGGAGTGCGCCTGCGGCAAGTACAAGCGCATTCGCTTCCGCGGGATCGTCTGCGACCGCTGCGGCGTGGAGGTGACGCTCTCGAAGGTGCGGCGCGAGAGGATGGGGCACATCGAACTCGCCGTGCCGTTATGCCACATCTGGTTCTTCAAGACCTTGCCCAGCCAGCTCGGATACCTGTTGGGCATGACGCTCAAGGACCTGGAGAAGGTCATCTACTACGCGGCCTATGTGGTCACCAACCCGGGCAACCAGGACGTGGAGTTCCTCGACCTTCTCGATGAGGACGAGTACTACGACCTCCGCGTCAAGGCCCGTGAGGAGGGCGACAGGGAATTCAAGGCCGAGATCGGCGCGGAAGCCGCGCGGACGCTGTTGAAGCGGCTCGATTCACCGGAAGTCGAGGTCGGAGAGCAGAACAGGGACGGGCGGGGACTCGACCGCCTTGCCGAGCGGCTTCGCGAGGAGATCGGCTCCGAGACCTCGCAGCACCGCAAGAAGAAGAAGCTTCGCCGCCTCAAGGTCGTCGACGCCCTGCGCAACTCCGGAGACACGCCGGACAGACGGAACAAGCCCGAGTGGATGGTGCTGGATGCGATTCCCGTGATCCCGCCCGATCTCCGACCGCTCGTCCCGCTGGACGGCGGACGCTTCGCGACCTCCGATCTGAACGACCTGTACCGGCGCGTCATCAACCGCAACAACCGCCTCAAGAAGCTCATAGAGATGCGGGCGCCCGAGGTCATCCTCAGAAACGAGAAGAGGATGTTGCAGGAGTCGGTGGACGCGCTGTTCGACAACGGTCGGCGGTCCAAGGCGATTCGCGGCCGGGGAAAGCGGCCGCTGAAGTCGTTGTCGGACATGCTGAAGGGCAAGCAGGGCCGGTTCCGCCAGAACCTCCTGGGCAAGCGCGTGGACTATTCCGGCCGATCGGTGATCGTTGTGGGGCCGGAGCTGAAGCTGCACCAGTGCGGGTTGCCCAAGGCAATGGCGGTGGAGCTGTTCAAGCCCTTCATCATTCATGAACTGGAACGCCGCGGCGAAGCCGAAACGGTCAAGCGGGCCAAGAAGATCGTGGAGGAGGACGATCCCAAGGTCTACGAAGTGCTGGAGGACATCATTCGTGACCACCCGGTGCTGCTCAACCGGGCCCCGACGCTGCACCGGATCGGGATCCAGGCCTTCGAGCCGGTCCTGGTCGAGGGGAAGGCCATCCGCATCCATCCGCTGGTGTGCGCGGCATTCAACGCCGACTTCGACGGCGACCAGATGGCGGTGCACGTGCCGCTGTCGTACGAGGCGCAGCTGGAGGCCCGCGTCCTCATGCTCGCGAGCAACAACGTGCTGCTGCCTTCGAACGGCCGGCCGGTCGCGGCGCCCACGCAGGACATGGTCATCGGTTCGTACTATCTCACGAAACCACCGCTCGAGGTCGCGGACCTGGAGCCCGTGGTGAACGACGGCTCACTCCTCGAGCCTGCCCGGGCCGAGGCCGAGGCAAGGCTGGCGGAGCTGTACGAGGACGCGCCCCACTATTCCACCTACGGCGAGGTGGAGATGGCCCAGAGTCTCGGCCACGTGAAGTTCTCGACGCCGTGCCACTACTGGGTGGACGCGCACGGGGACCCCGACGATCCCGACAGCATCGCCCAGGCGGGCTGGGTGCGCACGACCGTGGGCCGGGTCCTCTTCAACTCGATCATCCCGGAATCGCTCGGCTTCCTGAACCACACCTTCGGCAAGAAGCAACTCGGCGACCTGGTCTTCAAGTGCTTCACGCGCGCGGGCCTGGCGGCGACCACCCTGTTCCTCGATCACCTTAAGGACTTCGGCTTCCGCTACGCGACCATGGGTGGCGTATCGGTCGGCGTCGACGACCTGGAGGTGCCGCCGGAGAAGGCCGAACTGCTGACGGATGCCACCCAACAGGTCTCACGCTATCAGACGGCCTACGATTCGGGGTACATCTCGAACGGCGAGCGCTACAACAAGATCATCGATACGTGGACCCACGCGAACAACGACGTGGCGGACGCCATGGTCAGCCACCTGAAGCAGTCGCGCGACGGCTTCAACCCCGTCTACATGATGATGACCTCGGGCGCGCGCGGTAATCGCGACCAGATGCGCCAGCTGGCGGGAATGCGCGGTCTGATGGCCAAGCCGCAGAAGAAACTCACCGGCGGGATCGGCGAGATCATCGAAAGTCCCATCCGGTCGAACTTCCGCGAGGGGCTTACGGTGGTCGAGTACTTCATCTCGACGCACGGAGCCCGCAAGGGCCTCGCCGACACCGCGCTCAAGACCGCGGACGCGGGATATCTGACGCGAAGGCTGGTCGACGTGGCCCAGGACGTCACGATCACCAGCGAGGATTGCGGCACCATCCTCGGCCTGGAGATGAGCGCGCTCAAGGAGGGCGAGGACATCGTCGAGCCGCTTGCGGATCGGATCGTGGGGAATGTGGCGCTCGAGAGCGTCTACGACCCCATCGACGGCGAACTCATTCTCACCGCCAACGAGATGATCGACGAACGGTCGGCCGAGGCTATCGAGGCGGCGGGGATCCAGTCCGTCAAGATTCGCTCGGTGCTGACCTGCGAGAACAAGCGGGGCATCTGTCGGATGTGCTATGGCCGCAACCTGGCGACGATGGGCCCCGTCGACCTGGGCGAGGCCGTCGGAATCCTCGCCGCGCAGTCCATCGGCGAGCCGGGCACCCAGCTGACGCTGCGGACCTTCCACATCGGCGGTACCGCGGCCCGTATTGCGGCGCAGAACCAGCGCAGGTCGAAGATCTCCGGGATCGTCGGGCTGGAGCGCGTGTCCACCGTAGAAGACCAGCAGGGGAACCGCATCGTCACGACCCGCGAGGGCAAGATCGTGATCCAGACGCGGGAGGGTCAGGTGCGCAGCCGGCTTTCCGTTCCCTACGGCGCAACCATCCACATCGACGAGGGTGAGGTGATCAAGACCGGGGACCTGCTCTTCAGCTGGGATCCCTATTCGGAACCGGTCGTCTCGGATTCGGACGGGTACCTCCGATTCGTCGATATCGTCGAGGAACAGACGGTCCGCGAGGAACTCGACGAGTCGACCGGACGCCGGCAGAGGATGATCATCGAGGATCGCGACAAGAAGCTCCACCCGACCATCCAGATCCGCAGCGGCGAGTCTTCGACGAGCGAGCTCCTCAAGGAGTTCATTATCCCGGTCGGCGCCCAGCTGATGTGCTTCCACGGGGATCGGATCCACCCCGGTGATCCGATCGCGAAGATCGGCCGGGAGGTCTACAAGACCCGCGACATCACCGGAGGCCTGCCCAGGGTGGCGGAGCTGTTCGAAGCGCGGAAACCCAAGGATCCCGCCGTCGTCACGGAGATCGACGGAGTGGTCTCGTTCGGCGATATCAAGCGCGGCAAGCGGGAGGTCTTCGTGACTCCGAAGCAGGGACAGCGACAGCGCTACGATGTTCCCGTCGGCAAGCACATGCGCGTCCATCAGGGCGACCAGGTGCGCGCCGGCGACCGCCTCTCGGAAGGCCCCATCAACCCGCACGACATCCTGCAAATCAAGGGGTCGAGGGCGGTTCAGGAATACCTCCTCAACGAAATCCAGGAGGTGTACCGCCTGCAGGGCGTGAAGATCAACGACAAACACATCGGCGTGATCGTGCGCCAGATGCTGCAGAAGGTGAGGGTGGTCGATCCCGGCGAGACCCAGCTGCTCGAAGGAGAACACATCGACCGGGTGGAGTTCCGGGACGTGAACCAGGCCGCCGCGACCGAGGGCAGGCGGCCGGCGAGGGCCGAGCCTCTCCTGCTCGGGATCACGAAGGCCAGCCTCACGACCGAGTCCTTCATCTCGGCCGCCTCTTTCCAGGAGACGACCCGGGTGCTGACCGACGCCGCCGTCAGGGGCGCAAGGGACGACCTGAAGGGGCTCAAGGAGAACATCATCATCGGCCACCTCATACCGGCCGGTACCGGGGTGCACAGGTGGCACGATGTCGAGTTCCAGGTCGAGAAGGACTTCTACGACGAGGAGATTCTGCCGCTGACAGCCCCGGACGAGCTCCTGCCGGGAATCGGCGAAGCAGTGGAGGAGGTTACGGCGGAGTAGGCGGCGCGCCCGCCCTCGCAACCGGGGGGCGGGCGTGACGCGAGGAGAGAGGAGGCCACCATCGATCCGAGCCTGGCGGAGCGTCTGGCGGAGACCGAGCAACGGTTCCGGGCCGTGGAGCGCGAACTCTCTGATCCGGGGATCGTACGCGACCTCGACCGGCTGAGGGAACTGGGCCGTGAGCGGTCGCGGCTTGCCGGAGCGGTCCGGGCGGGGCGGGTGGTCGCCAAACTGGAAACGGAACTCGTGGACGCCAGGGACCTCGTGTCCGAATCGGCCGACGCGGAACTGCGCCAGTTGGCCGGCGACGAGGTCACGGACCTCGAGCGCCGCCTCGTGGACGCCGAGGCACGGCTGCGGGAGGCCCTGATACCTCGCGATCCCATGGAGGACCGGCCGGCCGTGGTCGAGATCCGCGCCGGCACGGGCGGGGACGAGGCGGGACTGTTCTGTGCCGATCTGGTGAGGATGTACAGGCGGCTCGCCGAACGGAGCGGCTGGACCGTGGAATTGCTCAACGTATCGGAGGGCATTCCGGGTTCGGTGAAGGAGGCGATATTCACGGTGCGCGGAAAGGGCGCCTACGGCCGCCTGCGGTACGAGTCGGGGGTCCATCGCGTGCAGAGGGTCCCGGAGACCGAGAGCCAGGGGCGCATCCACACGTCGGCGGCCTCCGTTGCGGTGCTGCCGGAAGCGGAGGAGGTGGACATACGGATCGATCCGGCGGATCTGCGCATCGACGTCTTCCGGTCGTCCGGCCCGGGGGGGCAGTCGGTGAACACGACCGATTCGGCGGTCCGCATTACTCACCTGCCGACCGATCTGGTGGTTACGTGCCAGGACGAGAAGTCGCAGCACAAGAACAAGGCCAAGGCGATGAAGGTGCTCAGGTCCCGCTTGCTGGATCGCAAGATCGCTGCCCGCGAGGCGGAGCGCGCAGCCGAGAGAAGGTTGCAGATCGGCAGCGGAGACCGTTCGGCCAAGGTCAGAACGTACAACTTCCCTCAGAACCGGGTCACCGACCACAGGATCGGACTGAGTCTCTACCGCCTGGCCGAGATCCTGGACGGAGACCTCGACGAAATCGTTTCCGCGCTTCGCATTACGCGGGAACGGGAGCGTCTGGCGAAAGGGCAGCCGAGTTCGTGAGCGGATCGGTCCCCGGCGCTGCCCGGCGCATCTGGACGGTCATGGAAGTGATCCGTCTGAGCGGCGACTACCTCACCGAAAAGGGGGTCGACGACGGTCGGCTCAACGCCGAACAACTCCTCGCGCACGTGTTGCGTACGGGGCGGCTGCAGCTCTACCTGCACTTCGATCGCCCGCTCGGCGAAGAGGAACTGGCGAGCTTCAAGCGACTGCTCAGACGGCGAGCCGCGCGGGAGCCGCTCCAGTACGTGCTCGGAACGGCCCAGTTCAGAACCCTGGAATTGAGGGTCGATCGCCGCGTCGCCATTCCTCGTCCCGAGACCGAGTACATGATCGATGTGCTCCTGCGCGTGGCCGGCCGCCGCCGGTTCGATGCGGCTCTGGACGTGGGCACCGGGTCGGGTGCGATCGCGCTGGCCCTGGCTGCCGAGCGCATCGCGCGCTCCGTGGTCGCCACGGACGTGTCCCCGGCCGCGCTGGAGGCGGCTCGGCAGAACGCCATCGCGGCTGGTGTGGACTGCGTGGAGTTTCGAGGCGGTCACTTGCTCGGGCCGGTCGCCGGCAGGACGTTCGACCTAGTGTTGTCGAACCCCCCCTACCTCACCGAGGCCGACTGGCTCGCGACCGATCCCGAGATACACGCCTGGGAGCCACGTGTGGCCATGGTGGCGGCGGAGACCGGGCTCGCGGTCATCCGCGGTTTGATCGGCGGGCTTGACGGGCTTCTCCGCGCGGGGGGCTGGGTCGGGGTCGAAATCGGGTGTGAACAGGCGACGGCGGTCGCCGCAATGATGGAGGCCTGTCCGGGCCTCGAGGGGGTGCAGGTGCATGACGACCTGGCGGGTCGGCGGCGCTATGTTTTTGCACAACAGTTTGCGGGCGCGGGAAACGGGACCGGGGCCGCATAGGTATCGCGGTTCGGTCGCGCGGCGCGCTTCACGGAACAGGAGTCGATGGATGTCCGAGATAGAGGAAATGGCCGGCTCGCTGGGTCGAGCCCTGGGACGCACACCCGAATACCGCACGTTGGCGCGCGCCCTCGAGAGCGCGGACGACGACCGCGACATCGTGGCGCTGCGCAACGAGGTTCGTGAACTCGAGAGGCGGCTGCAGGAGGCGATTGCCGGGGGCAAGGAGCCGGACAAGGAGACGATGGCACAGTTCGAGGCCGCCGTCGGGCGGCTCCAGGCGTCATCGGTCTACCAGAGCGTAGTCGCCGCCCAGTCGAATTTCGACAGGATCATGCACCGGGTGGATGCGGAGATCCACAAGGGGATGCGCGAAGGAGCGGCTTCCCGGATCATCCTGACGACGTAGCCGCCGATGTCAGCCGGCCAGAGCCAGGAAAGGGAAAAGGGCCTCAAGGCCTTTCGATACCCGGTCTACGCCATCATCGAACCCGTCGCCCGATGGCTGGTGAAGCGCGGTGTCCACCCGAACGCGATCTCGATCATGGGGTTCGTCGCGACGCTGGGAGCGGCGTGGCTCTACTCGCAGGATCATGTCCGCACGGCCGGGTTCTTCGTGCTCCTCGGTGGGCTTCTCGATATCTTCGACGGCCGCGTGGCGCGGATCTCCGGCCTCGCTTCCAAGTTCGGCAGTTTCTTCGACTCCACGCTCGATCGGATTTCCGAGATCGCGATGTACATCGGCCTCATCACGCTCTACAACGGGTATATTCTGGACGCGGCCGACATCTGGATGATCTATGTCATCACCCTGGCGCTCGGTGGTTCGCTGATGGTGAGCTACACCCGGGCCAAGGCGGAGGCGCTGGGCTTCGATTGCACGGTCGGCCTCATGCAGCGGGCCGAGCGGATAGTGCTGCTTGGCCTTGGCTCGGTGATCTTCGGTCTCGCATGGGGCGGCATCGTTCTGAGCGCGATCATCATCGTGGTGGCCGCGCTGACCAACTTCACCGCGGTTCACCGGATCGTGTGGGTATACCGGCACGGCACCGGCATTCCTCTTGACGGCGGCGACGACGCCTCCGGAAAGGTCTAGAGATTCGTGGAGCAACCTCCGAGCATCACCCCGCCCGACGGACGCGTCGGCGTTCTGCTGCCAGGGCTCGGTGCCGTGGCCACCACGCTGGTTGCCGGCGTCGAGGCGGTGCGGCAGGGGCTCGCGGAGCCCTACGGCAGCCTGACACAGATGAATACCGTACGGCTTGGCAAGCGCACCGATGCCCGCGCCCCCCTGATCCGCGACGTCGTCGGGCTTGCGGGTCTCGAGCAGCTCGTGTTCGGCGCGTGGGACCCGATTCCGGACGACGCCCATGCGAGCGCCGTGAACGCGGGCGTGCTGGATCCGACCCGTCACCTGGAACCGATTCGTGACTTCCTCGCGTCCGTCGTCCCGATGCCGGCCGTCTTCGATACCGCCTACGTGAAGCGCCTGGACGGTCCCAATTGCAAGTCCGGCGCCAACAAGATGGAACTGGCGGAAGCCCTTCGCGACGACATCCGTCGCTTCCTCGCCGACAATGCGTGCGCCAGGGCGGTAATGATCTGGTGCGGTTCGACCGAAGTCTTCCAGCGCTCCGGTCCCGCCCACGCCACGGTGGAGTCGTTCGAGCAGGCGATGCTCGACAACGATCCCGCGATCGCGCCCAGCATGATCTACGCGTACGCGGCGATCATGGAGGGCGTGCCCTACGCCAACGGTGCGCCCAACCTGTCCGCCGACGTCCCGGCCCTCGAGGAGCTGGCCCGCGAACGCGCTGTGCCCATCGCCGGCAAGGACTTCAAGACGGGCCAGACGCTCATGAAGACGATCCTGGCGCCGGGGCTGAAGGCAAGGATGCTGGGGGTCAACGGCTGGTTCAGCACGAACATCCTGGGCAACAGGGACGGGGCGGTTCTCGACGACCCGGCCTCGTTCAGGACGAAGGAGGAATCCAAGCTCGGGGTGCTCGACTACATCCTCCAGCCCGACATGTACCCCCAGTTGTACGGGGACATCTATCACAAGGTCCGAATCAACTACTACCCGCCGCGCGGGGACGACAAGGAGGGTTGGGACAACCTCGACATCTTCGGCTGGCTCGGGTATCCCATGCAGATCAAGGTGGACTTCCTGTGCAGGGATTCCATCCTGGCGGCACCGATCGTCCTCGACCTCGCGCTTTTCCTGGATCTGGCGGGCCGCGCCGGTCTGGGCGGCATTCAGGAGTGGCTTTCCTTCTACTTCAAGAGCCCGCAGACGCCCGAAGGACTCTACCCGGAGCACGACCTGTTCATTCAGCACTGGAAACTGAAGAACACGCTGCGGTGGCTCGCCGGGGAGGAGCAGATCACCCACCTGGGCCGTGAGTACTACGGCTAGCGGTCCTTGGACGGACCTGCATCAGCACCCAGGCCGCCCAAGCGCCGGGCCGGCAGGATGAGTCGGGGGCGCTTCATCGTCGTGGAGGGTGCGGAGGGGGTGGGGAAGTCCACGCAGACTGCACGGCTGGCGGCGTTCCTGCGTTCCCGGGGGATCACCGCCGAGCTTCTGCGCGAGCCCGGGGGCACGGCGGTCGGCGAAGGCATCCGGGGCCTCGTACTGGCCAGCGGGGAAGCGATTCCGCGGGAGACCGAACTGCTCCTGATCGTGGCCGCTCGGGCCGCCTTCGTCCGCCAGCGGGTCGAGCCGGCACTGTCAGAGGGGACCTGGGTGGTGTCCGACCGCTACGATCTGAGCACATTCGCATACCAGGGGCACGGGCGCGGCATCGAGCTGGACTGGATCGAACAGGTCAACCGCTACGCCACGGCGGGGCTGACTCCGGATCTCTATCTTGTCCTGGATCTGCCCGTCCGGGATGGCATGACCCGTCTCGAGCGCAAGGACCGGCCGCTGGATCGCATCGAGTCCGAAACGCTCGGCTTTCTTCGCAAAGTCCGGCGGGGATATGTTGAACTGGCCGGTTCGGTCGCGTGCGCCGAGCTGGTATCGGCCCGCGGGAGCCCGGACGAAGTCGAGGCCAGGATCCGCGACGTAGTCACCGGGTACTTTCCCGGTACATTCTCTGCTTGCGGAAGCGGCGGGGCCGGGTCCCGGAGCGGGGAACCGGAGCGTGGCGCGAAGGAGACGCGATGAAAGTCACGAAAACCACGGTCGTTCCCGCGATGCTCGTCGTCCTTGCGTTGACCAGCGGCGGCTGGCTGCTGCAGCGGGACGTCGGCATGGACGCGAACGTCTACTTCCAGACCCGGCTTCTGGAAGAAGTGGTTTCTCGCATCGACCGCTACTTCGTGGACGAAGTCCAGGTGGACGAGCTGTACCAGGCGGCGCTGCGCGGCGTTGTCGAGCAGCTCGGCGATCGGAACTCGCAGTTCCTGGAGGCATCGGACTGGGAGAACGTGCGAATCCGCACCCAGGGGGAATACGGTGGCGTCGGCCTCGAGGTCGACGAGCGCGACGACCATCTGACCATCGTCGCCCCGATTCCGGGAACGCCGGGGGCAAGAGCGGGACTGCGCCCCGGTGATCGCATCGTGGAGGTCGACGGGGCTTCAGTGGAGGGGTGGTCGATCGACCGGGCCGTCGATCTCCTCCGTGGCGCACCGGGAACCACGGTGACGATGGGCATTCGGCGCCCGGGCATGGACCGCGTCATGTCGTTCGATGTTACTCGCGAGGTCATCCAGTTCCCGTCGGTCCCCTTCGCCACGATGCTCGGCGGCGGCGTGGGCTATGTGCCGCTGCGGATCTTCAACGGGACCACGACAGCCGAAGTCCGCAGCGCGATCGACTCGCTGGCTGCCGAGGGCATGACGTCTCTCGTTCTGGACCTTCGCAACAACCGTGGCGGCCTGCTTACCGAGGGGGTGGGGCTTGCCGATCTCTTCCTGGACGAGGGTATGGACATCGTCGAAATCCGTGGCAGGAATACCGCGCCCGAGATCTACAGGGCACGGGACGGACAGGGGTACCCCGACCTTCCCATCGTTGTGCTGATCGGTCACGGGAGTGCTTCCGCCGCCGAGATCGTCGCGGGGGCTCTCCAGGATCAGGATCGGGCGCTCCTTGTCGGGGCGACGAGCTTCGGCAAGGGGTCCGTTCAGTCGCTCTTTCAGCTCTCCGGCGGTAACGTCCTCAAGCTCACGACGGCGCGCTGGTACACGCCTTCGGGCCGCTCTATCCAGAAGGAACCCGCCGACCAGCTCGCTCGCGCGGAGAGTGGCGTGGTGACCCTGCCGGGAGACGCGGCCGAGCGCCCCAGCCTCGCCGACAAGCCGGAGTTCAGGTCGTCCGGAGGCCGGCTGCTGCACGGAGGCGGTGGAATCGTGCCCGACATGTGGGTCCTGCAGGACACATTGACGACCGAGGAGTACGCCGCCGTTCGCAAGATCTTCGAGGCGGGGCCGGGGTTCCATGTCGCCTTGCAGAACTGGGCGGTCCACTACATTCAGGCCCATCCGGAGCTGCAACCGGGATTCCGGATCACCGATGCCGATCTGGCCAGCTTCCACGCCGCGCTCCTCGAGCGTGGAGCCGAGTTGAGCTTCGACGATCTTGTCGGCGCCCGCCGCTACGTGGACTTCCATCTGGGGGCCGAGATCGCGCTGCAGGCATGGGAAGACCGCGGACGTTTCGATCGGACAGCCGCTGGCGACCTGCAGCTGGGCCGGGCCATCGAACTGCTTCAGGCGGCGGACGACCGGCTGGAACTGTTTGACCTGGCCGGAATCCCGCTCGCGTCCGGTAGTGCCGGGGTTGCCGGTTCGCCCGGAGGAAGTGCTTCGCGCCACTGATCCGGAGCATGTGGGGACGATGGGCTCATCCAGCTATGGAGGTGGCCCGTTCATGAGGTCAGCTTCAGCCGGAACAGCCGGATGCCTGGAGTTGGAGGTCGTCCGCGGGTCCGTTGTGGAGTCGAGGCACCGGGTGCACGGAGTCGTCGCCGACCATTCGGGAACGACGCTCCGCTGGGGTAACCCCGACCTGCGCATCTGGCTTCGTTCGGCGGCCAAGCCCTTTCAGGCCCTGCCCCTGATCGAAGACGGGGCTGCCGACCATTTCGGTCTGTCGGAAGAGGAGATCGCCATCTGCTGCGGCTCACACAATTCGGAAGAGGCGCACATTGCTGTCGTCCGCTCGATGCTCGCCAAGGCGGGTGTCGCGGAACGACTGCTGGGGTGCGGGCCGCATCCACCGCTTCTGGCCGCGCGCCGCGATGCGATGGCAAGAAATGGCACACTGCCCACGCCCGTCATGAGCAACTGCTCCGGCAAACACGCGGGCATGCTCGTCCTGGCGGCATTTCACGGCTGGCCGCTGGACTCGTACCTGCACCTCGACCATCCCGCGCAGCGACGCATGCGCGACGAGATCGCCCGCTGGACCGGTGTGGATCCCGCCGGCATGCCGAGCGAGGCCGACGGCTGTGGTGTCCCGACGTTCGCGGTCACCCTGCGTGACCTGGCCAGGGGCTCGGCCCGCCTTGCCGCGGCGTGCAATTCGCCGGGACCGGCACGGCGCGTCGTGAGAGCAATGACGCGCGCGCCGTTCATGGTGGCGGGCAGCGAGCGCCTGTGTACGCGGCTGATGGAAGAGGAGCGCGGCCGGGTCTTCGCCAAGGTGGGAGCCGAGGCGATCTACATGGCGGGGCACCTGGAGACCGGGATCGGGGTCGCGGTAAAGGTGGAAGACGGCGCCTGGCGGGCGGCGCCGCCGACCCTGTTGGCAGTGCTGGATCGCGCAGGCGTTCTTTCTCCCGGCACGATGGCAGCCGTGGCCGACTTCGCGGAGCCCGCCGTCAGCAACACCCTGGGCAATGTGGTCGGCCGCATGAGGATCAGGGAGGTCCCGTGTTCATAGACTCCGTAACGATCGAGGTCGAGGGGGGCCGGGGCGGTTCCGGAGCCGAGGCGTTCCGGCGCGAAAAGGGCGTGCCG
>VYAQ01000136.1 GCA_009844885.1 Gemmatimonadota bacterium | reverse complement strand
GGACACGGCCGCGGGGCCCGAGGAGGCAGACGCGGGGGGCGAAGGGGCCGGCGCGGGGTCCGACGACCGTGCGGAGCGCGCCCCCACCAGCGAGGCGGCCACCCCCAGGGGCAGGTTGTTCTCGGCTTCGCGCTGCAGCAGCCAGGGCTCGGCCCGGTCGAGAAAGGCGCGCGGATCCGCGTGGCGCACCACCCGCAGCCCGCGCGTCACCCGCTGGCCGCGCACGCTACGCGGACCGCTTCCGGCCGACCGGCCGCGCGGTTGCCTACCCGTCCGAATCTTCGCCCGTCACCAGTTCCCTGATGAAGTCGCCGACGCCCGAAAGGCGGGCCATCAGGGTGATGTGAATGTCGTGCACGCGGTCCTCGCCACCGTTCCTGCCGTAGTAGTCGCCCACCTCGAAGACGGCCGCGCTGCCGCCGACAGGAGCCTCGATCCCGAACCCGCCGTGCAGTGTGCGTGCCCGCGCGGCGCCGACGAGGGAATAGGGCAGGATGGGCGTTTGCTGCGGAGAACCGATGATCTTGGAGCCGAAGCCCGTGAAGACGTAGCCCCGGACGCCGTCGTATGACGGAGTGTACCCCATGAGATCCACGACCACGGTCTCGAAGTACTGCGAGTCCTGCGCATCGTCGAATACGGTCAGGCCGTTGGACAGGATGCTGCTCGCCAGATCCCGCTGCGGAGACCAGCGTGTCGACCGCTCGAACAGCGCCCTGGCGCCGTACCAGGAGCCCCTGCGCTTCGCCGACAGTTCCATGCCGTAGGTGGGCCGCCGCGCGGTGCTCTGGTCCCCGCCGTGCTGGGGCAGGAAATACCCGAGCCGGGGGGCGAACGAGATCGCCCAGCCGTCCGGTTGCGACGCGCGCGTCACCGCGTCCGGCCGCGCTTGCGCAGATCCGGTTTCGGACGAGGCGATCGTGGCAAGGCCGGCGACGGCGGCAGCGATGGTGAGGCGGAAGAGCGACTTCATCGGCGGATCCCTCGTGTGTGCGTCTGTGCGCGTGCGTCCCTGTTCGCGACAACTGCAACATAGCCCGGCCCCCGCGATGCGGGCCACCTCCCCGCGGCTTCGCCACCTCCTCGCGGCCTCAGGCCAGCCGAAAAAGCCCGTTCAGCCGTGTGCGCAGTGCGAGGCGATAGCCGCGGGCGGCGAGCCAGGCTTCCAGTCCCGCCGACCGCTGGCCGTCGCGCCCACCGGCCTTGAGTTCGACGATGAGGTGTCGGGGCCACAGTCCGCGTGGAGCGTCACTCAGAAACGGCTGGATGACTTCGGGCTCGTGTCCCTCCACGTCGACCTTGAGGCAGTCGACGCGGTCGAGCCCCGCGTCCCTGACGATGTCGGCCAGGGTGACGATGCGCACCGGGATGGTCGGCGGAGCGACACGACCGGCTCCGGTGGAATCCGCCGCCCCGACCAGCCGTCCCTCGCCCGAGTTCCGCGGATCGACAACCAGCGCGCCCGTGCCCCGTGTCCCGCCAACCGCCGCCTCGACGACTTGCATGCGGTCCTGCGCGCCATTGACGCGAACGTTGAACCGGAGCTGCCGCGCCAGATCGGGGTTGGGCTCCACCGCCACGA
The DNA here is from genome assembly GCA_009844885.1 of Gemmatimonadota bacterium. Classification (GTDB taxonomy): domain Bacteria; phylum Gemmatimonadota; class Gemmatimonadetes; order Longimicrobiales; family Gaopeijiaceae; genus Bin94. The sequence continues at coordinate 3,038 of VYAQ01000136.1, read as the reverse complement.
CGCGCGCGGAGGCGCCCACCAGCGACAGGACCCAGAAGGAGTAGCCGCCGACGTTGGCGCCGACATCGACGAAGGTGAATCCCGGCCTCGCCCACTGCGCGAGAAGCCCGCGTTCGGGCCGATCCCAGGAACGGGGCAGAAACAGGATCCTGGCCTCCGAGACCGAACGGTCCGGGAAGAGGCGCAGGCGCTGCCCCCAGACAACGGTGTCGACGGGGCCGGTCAGGTGCCGGCGCGCGGCGCGGCGGGCGAGAAGGGCAAACCGGCTCCAGGGCTGCCCGCCGGGAAAGAGGCGCGCCACGCGGAGCCAGAACGCGCCCCGTCCGCCCGGGCGGCATTCGCCCCAGGCGCCGGGCTCGCCGAAGGCGTCCGCAACCCGAGCTTCACTCTCGCCCATGCCCACTTCTCGCCTCTCTCATCGCCTGTTTGCCGCGACGTTATCGTAGTTGCTGTCGTTCATCCCCAATCAAGCGGCTCTTCGGTCCGCGCGGAGACTGATTCAACATGAACCCCGCTCCCGGCGGGACGCTCACTTCCGGCCACATCGCGCGGTTCTGGTCCCCCCTGGCCGCGACCTGGGTCATGATGGCGCTTGAGGGCCCGCTCATCGCGGCCACCATCGCGCGCCTGCCCGAAGCCAAGATCAACCTGGCGTCGCACGGGGTGGTCTTCGCCATCGCGATCCTGGTCGAGGCGCCCGTGATCATGCTCATGACCGCGGCCACGGCGCTGGTGCGCGACCGGGACAGCTACCGCAAGCTGCGCCTTTTCGCGCACGGGCTCAACGCGCTCTCCACGCTGCTGGTCGTGCTGCTGCTGGTCCCGGCCGTCTTCGAACCGCTGATCCTGGGGCTCCTCGACCTTCCCCGCGACGTCGCCGACATCATCTACGGGGCGCTGTGGATCTACCTGCCCTGGCCCGCCGCGATCGGCTACCGGCGCTTCATCCACGGCGTGATGATCAGCGGGGGCCAGACGCGGCAGGTTGCGGTCGGCACCGTCTTCCGCCTGGTGTCCATGGCCGGAACGGCGTTCACGCTGCCCGCGTTCACCGACCTGCACGGTGCCTGGGTGGGCGCCGCCAGCCTTACCGTCGGCGTGTGCGTCGAGGCGGTGGCGGCCCGCATCATGGCCACCGGCGCGATTCGGCAGGTGCTCGCGACATCGCCTGAGGAGAGCGGGGCCGCCCCGATGAGCTATGGCGGCATCCTGGCATTCTACTATCCCCTCGCGCTGACCTCGCTGGTGGCGCTGTCCACGCACCCGATGCTGACCTTCTTCGTGGGACGCGCGCGCGATCCGCTCGAGTCGCTGGCCGTGCTTCCCGTCGTGCACTCGCTCTCGTTCCTCTTCCGCGCCGCGGGACTCAGCTACCAGGAGGCCGCGATCGCGCTCACCGGGAACGATTTCGAACACCGCCGCCCCGTGGGACACTTCGCGATGCGAATGGGTCTGGCGACCACTGCGGCCTACGCGCTGATCGTCCTCACCCCGCTCTTCGGCGTCTGGTTCGAAACCGTGTCGGGGCTGACGCCCGAGCTGTCCGGATACGCCAGAATCCCGGCACTCGTGCTGATCCCAGTGCCCGGACTCGGCTTCTGGCTGGCGCACCAGAGTGCGATTATGGTGTTGATGCGCCGCACCAAGGCGATCACGATGGCCACGACCCTCGGACTGCTGGGCATTTTGGTCATCTTCCCCGTGCTGGCCTGGGGGCTGGGATGGGTCGGGGCCACGGCCGCCGTCGTGGCCTTCCTGGGCGGGCGCATCGTGTCGAACCTGTACCTGCACCGGATTGAATCACGATGAGCATGAGCAGGATCAGCCGCCGCCGCTTCGTGAAACGCGAAACAGGATGTTTCAGCTGAAACCTGACAGGAATGTTTAGTATTGGGCCTCAGAGCCGCAGCGCCCGCCTGAACCGTTCCCCCAGCCCCCGCAGCCGCTCCACCGGCTCGTTGCTGAAGACGATCCGCACGAACCGGGCCGCGTTTTCCCGGCCCCAGTGGGTCATGGGCGTGGCCGCAACCTTGCCGTGCTCCAGCAGCCGCGCCGACGCGTCCGCCCCGTCATGGCCGAGCGCTCCCGTGTCGACCAGCAGCGACCAGCCCCCGTCCGCGCGCACGACGGGCAGCCCGTTCAGCTCCGCCAGCACGGTGTCGCGCCTGCGCTCCCACTCCGCGACCGCGTCCGTCACGCCGCCTCCCGCAGGATCGACGAGGGCCGCCAGCGCGCCGGGCTGCGCGATCCCCACGGGCGTGACGACATTGTAGATGCTTACCAACCCAATTCGGTTCATGACTCGGGGCGGTCCCGTCACCCAGCCGACACGCCATCCGATCATGCGGTATTCCTTGGAGACAGAGCCGACGGTGATGGTGAGGTCCGAGAGTCCGCCCAGGGCGGCGGGGTGGATGTAGCGACGGCGGTCGAAGAGGATGCGCTCCATCGCGGCGTTGTAGAGCAGCCAGATCCCGCGTTCGGTGCACACGCGGGCGATTTCGTCCCAGTCCTCGCGGGTCAGCACCGCGCCCGACGGGATGGACGGGTTCATGAGGAAGATCACGCGGGTGCGGTCGGTGACGGCGTCGTGGAAGCGGTCGAGGTCGAGTGCCCAGCCGCCGTCGCGGACTACGAACGGCACGAAGCGGGGCACGCCGCCGGCCAGGCGGACCCGTTGGAGCATGCCCGCGTAGGTGGGGTCGGTGACGACGACCTCGTCGCCCGGCTCGATGAGTGCGAGGAGCGCGTTGAAGAGCCCCTCGGTGCCACCCGCCGTGACGATCGTCTGCGTGTCGGGATCGTAGTGGACGCCGCTCAGCCGGCTCACGTGCGCGGCGGCCGCGGCGCGCAGTTCGGCACTGCCCAGGAAGGGGAGGTAGCTGTTGGCGTCGTCCTGGCCGACGGCGGCGCGGGTGGCCTCCAGCGCGGCGGGGGGCGGAGGGATGTCGGTGTCGAGGTTCTCCAGGCGGAGGACTTCCGCGTCGGCCTCGGCGGCCTGCGCGACCCGGTCGATCGAAAAGCCGACGATGTCGCCC
>VYAQ01000278.1 GCA_009844885.1 Gemmatimonadota bacterium | reverse complement strand
CCCCTTCTCCTGGCCGCCGCAGCGACCCCGGCCCATCTCTTCCCCGTGAGGGATCCGTGGGCCTACATCCCGGCGCGCCCGCTGGGCGGCCAGGAGAAGGGGACGTTCGGCGACTCCTTCTTCACGGCGCCCAACCCGCCCTTCGGCGCTGTCTTCACTTACTACCTCCGCGACGGCTACGAGTCGCTCAAGGAACGTCGCCAGCGGCTGGAGCGGGAGGCCCTGGCACGGGGCGAGGACATCGCGTACCCCGACCAGGCCACGCTGACCGCCGAAGACATGGAGCGGCCTCCCGAGGTGTTCGTGGTGGTATCCGACGCGGATGGTGATGTGGTGCGGCGCGTGCCCGCCCCGAGAAGGACGGGACTGCACCGCATTGCGTGGGACCTGCGGTACGCGTCGCTGCAGCCTCCTTCGCCCGGGGGCGGCGAGGCGGATGGCCCGATGGTGGCCCCCGGCGAGTTCTCCGCGCGGGTCGTCCTGGCGACCGGCGACGGCTACGAGGATCTCACGGCCCCCCGGTCCTTCACCGTCAGGCCGCTGGGCACGGCCACCCTCGCCGCCACCGACCGCGCCGCCCTGCTCGCCTTCCAGCGCGAGGTCGCCGAGTTGCAGCGGGCCGCCGTCGCCGTGGACCGCGCGGCGCGGGAGACCTCCGACCGGCTGGCGCTGCTGCGCCGTGCGGTGCGCGCCGCCCCCGGCATGGACGCGGCCCCCTACGAGACGCGCATCACCGCCTTCGAGGCGCGGCTCTTCGACATCCGGCGCGTCCTGTCCCGCGACCGCACCGCGCTCGACCGGGCCGAGTTCGCGCCCCCGTCGGTCATGCAGCGCGTCTCGCGCATCGTGGGCGCGCAGTTCAGGGCGACCTCCGCGCCCACGACCACCCAGCGCGACAGCTACGCGGTGGCGTCGGCACAGCTGGCCGAGATGTCCGAGGCGCTGCGGGCGCTGGTGGAAGGCGACCTGGCCGCGCTGGAGGCGGAGCTGGAGGCCGCGGGTGTGCCGTGGACCCCGGGACGGCCGATTCCACGGTGGCCGCGGTGAGGCGCTTGACGATCGCGGTGCTGCTGGCGCCAAGCGCTCACCCGGCGTCCGCCCAGATGGACACCCTGGACACGCTGGACCTCTCTAGCGACCCGATAGCGACGGTGGTACCTGCGGAATACGACGGGGGTTTCTTCGCCAGGATCGGCGATGTCGTGGTCAACGACCTCGGCATCTGGGTCGGAGACGGCGGGAATGGCCATGTGCTGTGGTTCGACAGGGGCGGCAACCTGTTGTCCCGGTACGGCCGCGAGGGCAGCGGGCCCGGCGAGTGGTTGAGCCCGGGGATCGTCAGCATTGACTCCATACTTACCGTCAGCGATTCCCGACAAGGTCGGTACGTCCGTTACTGGTTGGACGGTCGCCACCTGGAGACAGTGCGGGCGCGGCATTTTCCCGACCCGGGTGGGGGGGAGCTGCCACTCACCGACGCGGTACCGCTGGAGGGTGGTTTCACGGTCGGAATGATTCCCGCAATTTACAGGGTCTCCCGCTCGCGAGACGTCATCTACGATTTGCGGAACCACGTCGTTCTCCTGGCACCCGGAGGGGAGTCCGCCGACACCCTACTTTCCTTCAACTGGGGAGGGGCGGGTTGGACGACAGCCGTGATGGGAGCCGTCCAGTCCACCCATTTCGGCGCGGCTGGAGCCTGGGACGTGCTTGGGGACTCCGCCGTCGTTCTCGCCGACGGTGTAGCCGGAAAGCTCACCATCGTCTCCCCGGAAGCCGGGTTGGTCCGAGCCGACACCTTCGACCTCGGATTCGCAGGGCGCGCGGTTACGGAACGCGACCTGGACGATGTGGAAGAGGACATCAGGGAGGGCGCCAGTCGAGATCTTCCGCGAGAAATGGAGATCGACGCACCCGCATACTGGTCCGTCGCGACACGCCTCATCCCCGCCGGCGATCACGTGTTCTGGCTGCGTCAGGGCGTTGACGATGGGCGGGGGCACTGGGTGGTGGTCGACATCGAGACAATGCGCAAGTGGATGGTGATTCTCCCCGAGCGATTCAGGCTCAGAGACGTGCGGGGCGACCTCCTTTTCGGTGTGGCCACGGATGAGCTGGATGTTCCCAGCGTGGGCGCGCTGATGAACCCGATCACCGCCGAGCTCGTTCCGGAGCCGGCATGACCTCGCAGCGTCGGGGCACCATCGTGTCCGTCACGACCATCGCCGCCGCGACAACGACCCTCCTCGGTACCGCCGCCTGCGCCCCGGCCGAAATACACAATTTGCACACCTTACACACTGACTCCGCCGGCATCCCCATCGTCACCGCCGTCGCCCCTCTCTGGGGACCGGGCGACGCCTGGACGGTCGACTTGGAGCCGCTCGTCGAGATCGGGACCGTCACCGGCTCGCCCGAGTACCAGTTCAGCGAGGTCGTGGCGGCGGTGCGACTCGGCAACGGCAGCGTCGTGGTTGCGGACCGGGGCGCTTCGGAGCTCCGGAGCTACGACGCAGCGGGATCATTCGAGTGGGCTTCGGGCAGGTTCGGGGAAGGACCCGGCGAGTTCGAGAGCCTGGACTTCGTCGGCAAAACGGCCGGTGACTCGCTGGTGAGCTACGACAGCAGTCTCATGCGCGCCCAGCTGTTCGACTCCCGGGGACGGTTGGCGCGCACGCTGCAGGCGTCGGCGCCGGCGGGCGAGGCAACTCGCCTGGGATCCGTGTCGGACAAGGCGGTGGGAGTCGTGAACGGGCGACTCATCGTGCGCTTCATCGACCTGGGCGCAACAATGGAGACCGGCATCGTGCGCTGGCCCAACGAGCGGTTGGTGTCCATCGACCTGGGGACAGGTGAGACCAGGTCTCTCCTGGTCGTTCCGGGACACGAGGCCGTTGTCGAATGGCGCGACGACGGCGGCTATCGCCACGGCCGGTACACGTTCTCCAGGATGCCCGAGTACGGATCCGCAGGCGACCGGCTCGCCGTGATCGACACCGAAGCCTATCTCGTGAGGTTCGTGTCACCCGTCGACGGATCGATCGAGCGCATCGTCCGGCGCGAAGTGGAGCCTCGGGTAGTGACCGATGCCATCTTCGAGGCTCACCTCGACGGTATCATCGGATTGTTCGACGACCTGCCCACCGAGGGTGAGAGACAGGTTCGGCAGGGGTGGCGTGACACGCCAAGATCTCCATTGCTCCCCGTGCTTCGGTCCATCCACGTCGATGCGGCAGGCAACCTCTGGCTGGCACCATATCACATTGTCGGCGCCGAGCCCCCGCCCTTCCAAATCCACGCCCCCGACGGCACCTGGCTGGGCAGCGTCGCGCTTCCACCTGGTATCGAGCGCGCCTTCATCCAGTACCAGACGCCCTACATGGAGATCGGCGAGGACTACATCCTCGGCGTCTGGAAGGACGATCTGGACGTGCAGTATGTGCGGATGTACCGGATCGACAAGTAGGCGGCTGATGCCCGATCCCGGACGAGCACGCGTAGCATTCTGCTCTCTGGCAGGCCTGATTGCCACCGCCGCCTGCGGCCCCGCAGAAATACATAATTTACATACTTTACACACTGACTCCGCCGGCATCCCCATCGTCACCGCCGTCGCCCCTCTCTGGGAACCGGACGAAGCCTGGAAGGTCGACGCGGAGCCCGTCGTCGAGATTGGCACCGTGTCCGGCCCGTTGGAGTACCAGTTCAGCGACGTCGTGGCCGCGGTGCGTCTGAGCAGCGGCGACATCGTTGTCGCGGATCGTGGCGCCTCGGAACTGCGGAGCTACGACGCGGCGGGGACCTTCCAGTGGCGCGCGGGCAGGTTCGGACAAGGCCCCGGTGAATTCGAGAGTCTGGACTTCCTGGGAACCACGACCGGCGATTCGCTGGTCACCTACGACGAGGCGCTGATGCGCGTGCAGCTCTTCTACACCGGGGGGCGGATGGCGCGGAGCTTCGAGCTGCGGCCGCAACGATTCGACCCCGACCCTGACGGCGGCTCGCCATCCCCAGAGGACCTGTCGGGTCCCGACAAGACCGTGGGCGTTGTGGGGCGCCAACTGATCGTCCGCTTCATCGAGCTGGGAGACCTGAGAACAAGCGGAGTCGTGCGGCAGGTGGACGACCGAGTCGTGGCCGTCGCACTGGGAAACAGTTCCGCCACGGGCCTGATCGTGGTTGGTGGCGAGGAAGCCCTGTTGCGGGGCGGCCGCTCGCAAGGGCAGTACGCCTTCGGCAACATGCCCGAATACGGAGCTGCGGCGGACCGCGTCGCCGTCATCGATACCGAAGCCTGGTCGGTACGCGTGCTCTCGCCGGCAGACGGTACCATCGAGCGGATCGTGCGGCGCGATGTGGCACCACGCGAAGCGACCGACGCCCTCTTCGAAGAGCACCTCGCCGGAATCCTCGCCATGTTCAGCAGCGCTCCTCCCGAGGAAGTCGACCGCATTCGACAGATGTGGCGCGACTTCCCCAGGGCTCCCGTCCTCCCCGTCCTCCGCTCCATCCACGTCGACGCCACCGGACACCTCTGGCTACAGCCCTACTACGTGGCCGGCGCCGAGCCCCCTCCCTTCGAGATCCACGCGCCCGACGGCACCTGGCTAGGCAGCGTGTCGGTCCCGCCCGGGCTCGTGCGCGCGTTCATCCAATACCAGGCGCCCTACATGGAGATCGGGGAGGACTACATCCTCGGCGTCTGGACCGACGAACTGGACGTCCAGTACGTGCGGATGTACCGGATCAACAAGTAGCCCTAGTTCGAAGGCGGGCCGGGCACCTCGGGCGGGCTGGGCACTTCGTCGTCGAGCCTGAAGAGCTGAGCGCGGATTCTCCAGTCGCGTCCTTGGCGGATCAGGACCGTCATGTGGATCCCGCCGACCGTTCGCGACCTGCGCGCTTCGCGCATCTGAAAGGTCAGCAGTCCGGAGATGAGTCCCATGCGCCCGCTCGCGTCGAAGTCGGTAAAGGCCGCCTGCACCTCGCCGGTCCTCTCGAGGAGCGTCACCAGCTTCTCGCGAATCGCCTCGCGCCCCTGGACCGGGGCATCGTTGGTGAAGATGAAGGAGGCGTCCTCGGTGTAGAGTTCCAGCAGGGCGTCGAGGTCGTCCGCCGCCCACGCCGCTCGCCACTTGGACAGTACCTCGTTGGTGTGCTCCAGGACGTCGGCGTAGAACTCGGCCCTGGCCGCGGCCGCCGAGAATCCGTCGCTGCCCGGCGCTCCCGGATGGCGGCGTTGCCCGTCGGCGTCCGCTGGAAGCAGGCTCGCCGACAGCACGAGGGCGATTGGCACCAAGCCACGCGTCATACTCTGTCTTCCCATCCATCTAGAATACGCGTTCGGGCAGGTCCCGCCAACTCGCTCGACCGGCAGATCACCGACGCCAAGGTTGCAGAAATATTTAGGCTTGCCTAAATTCGAGGCGATCACGAATTACAACCCAGCCTCCAGCCGACCGCCCGGTCCCACCGATTCCATGGCCGATCCGCTCTTCGCCCTTTCCGTCTTCGCGGGCCTGGTGGCGCTCGGCTGCGTCGTTCTGTGGCCCGGCTCGGGCGTCGTCGCGCGGGTGCGGCGACTGACCCGCCTGACCGAGCGCGTGCGGCTGGAAGACATGCTCAAACAGCTCTACAAGCTGGAGTACGACAGGCACCCGGCCACGGCGGATAGCGTGGCCGGCGGTGTCCAGATCCCGCGAAACCAGGCGATCCGGCTGCTGCAGCGTTTGGAGGAAGAGGGCCTGGTGACCGCAAGCGGGAACCGGTTCAGCCTTACCGAGTCCGGTCGCGGACAGGCCCTGCGGATTGTGCGCACCCACCGCCTCTGGGAGCGTTTCCTCGCGGACAGGACGGGAACGCGTCCCGAGGAATGGCATGACCAGGCCGAAAACCGGGAGCATACGCTGTCGGCGGAGGAGACCGAGGACCTGGCGGCGTCGCTGGGGAATCCGGTCTATGATCCGCACGGCGATCCGATCCCGACGGCCTCCGGCGAGATGCCCGCCCGGACGGGGGTGCCGCTGTCGTCTCTGAGACCGGGCGACCAGGCGGTCATCGTTCACCTCGAGGACGAGCCCCCCGAGATCTACAGTCAGCTGGTCGCGCTCGGCCTCGGGCTGATGGAGCCGGTGCGGCGACTGGAGGGTGAAGCGGGCAGGGTGCATTTCCAGACCGGCGACCGGCAGTACGAGGTGTCCAGTGCGCTGGCCCGCAACGTGACGGTCGAGATCGCGGAGGACGTGGCCGGCCCCCGCTGGTCCCGGACGCTGGCCGAGATCGAGCCGGGCGACTCGGCCACCGTGGTCGGGATCTCGACCCGATGTCGTGGTCCGGCCCGCAGGCGCCTCCTGGACCTCGGGGTCGTGCCGGGCACGGTCGTGCGGCCGCGGATGCGCAGCGCGGGCGGCGATCCGGTCGCATACGACATCAGGGGCGCGTTGATCGCCCTGCGGCGCGAACAGGCCGCGCTGATCCACGTCAACGGCGACTGGCAGGAGGACGGGAAATGACCGCTCAAGCGGCAGCCGCAGCGAGCCATGGACGGCGGGCGCGCCGCGAGCAGAACCTGGTCCGCCTGGGCCTCAGCCCCCACAAGTGGGATCACCTGATCGCGCTGGCCGGCAATCCCAACGTTGGCAAGACCACCGTGTTCAACGCGCTCACCGGGCTCCGGCAGCACACCGGCAACTGGCCCGGCAAGACCGTAACCCGGGCCGAGGGCGCGTTCCTGTACGACGGAAGCCGGGTCAAGGTCGTGGACCTGCCCGGCACCTATTCCCTCCAGGCCGGCAGCGTCGACGAGGAGGTCGCGCGCGACTTCATCCTGTTCGGACAACCGGATGTGACCGTCGTGGTGGTGGACGCCATGCGGCTGGAGCGCAACCTGAATCTGGTGCTGCAGATCCTGGAGATCACCGACCGGGTGGTCGTCTGCCTGAACCTGATCGACGAAGCCCGGCGGCACGGCGTGTCGGTTGATCCGTCGCGGCTGGAGAAGGAACTCGGTGTGCCTGTGGTGCCGACGGTGGCACGACAGGGGGAGGGGATCGACGCGTTGCTGCGCACGGCCCACCAAGTTGCCACGGGCGCGCGGAAGACCGCTCCGCGCCGTCTGCAGTCGCATCCGGCCGGTGTGGAGGAAGCGGTCGACGCCCTCAGGCCCCTGATCGTGGAGGCGTTTCCGGAGCTGCCCAACGCGAAGTGGGTGGCGCTACGTCTGCTGAATGCGGACGAGCGGGTGACCGAAGCCGTGCGCTCCGGTGAGATCGGCGATCTCAACCTGGACGCGCCCCCGGACGTGCCTGACCCCGGCGAGGGGGCGCAGGAGAACCGTCTGGCTCGTGCATCACCACCGGAGGCGGCTGCGGCCCGGGCGCGAATCCTGGATGCCGCCACCCGCCAGCGCTGGACCCTGCGGCCCGGCTTTCAGGATGCCGTTGCGGAAAACCTCTACCGGGAGGCCGCCCGGATAGGCGAGGCAAGCGTGCATCGGGGACTGAAAAAGGCAGGCGCCGGCCTGGACCGTCGCCTGGATCGCTGGCTTACGAGCCGGGTCTTCGGCTTCCCGCTCATGCTGGGCATCCTGGCGGTCGTCTTCTGGCTGACGATCGCCGGCGCGAACGTCCCTTCGGCGATGCTCGCCACGCTTCTGATCGACAACCTGCACCCCGTTCTGGTGGGCTTCGGCGAATGGGCCCGAATGCCCTGGTGGCTCAACGGCTTTCTCTTCGACGGAGTGTATCTTGCGACCGCGTGGGTGGTGAGCGTCATGCTGCCGCCGATGGCCATCTTCTTCCCGCTCTTCACCCTGCTCGAGGACTTCGGGTATCTGCCGCGCGTGGCGTTCAACCTGGATTCGCTCTTCAAGCGTGCGGGCGCCCATGGCAAGCAGGCGCTGACCATGAGCATGGGCTTCGGCTGCAACGCGGCCGGGGTGGTCGCGACGCGCGTGATTGACAGCCCCAGGGAACGCCTGATCGCGGTCATCACCAACAACTTCTCCCTGTGCAACGGGCGCTGGCCGACCCAGATCCTGATCGCGACGATCTTCATCGGCGCCCTCGTGCCGCCGCATCTGGCGGGCGTGGTCTCCGCCGGAGCCGTCGTGACGATCGCCCTGCTCGGGATCTTCTTCATGTTCATCACGTCGTGGGGGCTGTCCAACACGGTGCTCAAGGGCGAGGCCACGACCTTTTCGCTCGAACTGCCGCCGTACCGCCCGCCACGGGTCCTGCAGACGCTGTACACGTCGATCATCGACCGCACCCTGATCATCCTCTGGCGTGCGGTCCTCTTCGCGGTGCCCGCCGGCGCGGTGATCTGGCTGATTTCGAACATCGGCTTCGGCGGCGCCTCGCTGGCCGAGCACGCCATCGACTGGATGAATCCCTTCGGCGTGCTGCTCGGGCTCAACGGGGTCATCCTGTTGGCCTACATCATCGCGATTCCGGCCAACGAGATCGTGATTCCGACCATCCTGATGCTCACCGTCCTGACCCTGGGGGCGCCTGAACTCGGCGAGGGGGCCGGCGTGATGTTCGAGCGGGATTCGGTTGGGCAGATGGAGGGACTGCTGTTGGCGGGAAACTGGACGTTGCTGACCGGCATCAACCTCATGCTGTTCAGCCTGCTGCATAACCCCTGCTCCACGACTATCTACACCATATACAAGGAAACGAAGAGCGGTCGCTGGACGGCTGTGTCCGCGCTGCTGCCGCTGGCGATGGGATTCGTGGTCTGCTTCCTGGTGGCGCAGTTGTGGCGGCTCGCCGGGGGGGTCTGACGGCGCGCGCGCCGGCATTCAGTCCGAGCCCGGCGTCTCCGCCGCCTCGAGCATTTCCGGTACGCTGCAGAACTTGACCCGCGGGCGTCCCTGAGCCTTGCCGGCCGCCGTTTCGCAGGCGTCCATGCGCGCCCATCCCTCGTTGTCGACCCAGCGAACGCCCCGCCGCTCCAGCAGCCGCGGAAGATCGTCCGCGCGTGAGCCTGTCCTCGCGGCGGAGATCCCCGCGCCCCGGTCCTCGGCCATGAGGGCGACCGTGCCTGCCGCGTCGGCCTTGTTCGTCCCGATCACCCCCGACGGCCCTCGCTTCGCCCAGCCCACCACGTACTCACCCGGGACCACCTCCTCGCCACCGGCGCGCACCAGCACGCGGCCACCCTCGTTCGGCACGATCCCCGCGCGCTCGTCGAAGGGCACGCCCGGCACCGGAGCGCCCCGGTATCCCACGGAGCGGATCAGCATTCCGCACGGGAGCGTCTCCATGACGCCGGTGCCTTTCGCGCGCTGGTAGCCGTCGTCCTGCGCGACCAGGCGGTTCCGCTCGACCCGCACGCCGCGCACCCTGCCGCCCTCGCCCACCACCTCGACCGGCGAGACCAGGAAGCGGAAACGCACAACGCGGTCCCCGTCCCCCGGCTCGGCTTCGGCGTATCCTCGCAGCGTGTTCATGTTGCGCTTGCGCACCGCGTTGTCCTCGATCTCGGCTGCGCTCGCGTCGTCCAGCTCCAGTTCGGCGCCGTCCACCCTGGCCGAGACCCCGTCCAGGCGACCGAATTCCCGCAGCTCCGGGTTCGTGAACGACGCCTGTGCCGGGCCCCGGCGACCCAGCAGCGTGACCCTTTTCACGCGGCTCTTGCGCAGCGACGCCAGCGCGTGGTCGGCGATGTCGGTGGTCGCCAGGCGGTCGGGCCGGAGCACCAGGATGCGCGCCACGTCGATCGCGACGTTGCCGTTGCCGATGACCACCACGTCCTCGCAGTCGAGGTCGAATGTCTCGGTCCGGAAGTGCGGGTGAGCGTTGTACCAGCCCACGAAACGCATCGCTGCGTGGCTCCCGGCCAGATCCTCTCCCGGAATGCCCAGGCGGCGGTCGCTCTGCGCCCCGACCGCGTAGACGATCTGGTCGTAGCGGGCGCGAAGATCCTCCAGCGTAACGTCCTCGCCGAGCGTGACGTTGCCGAAGTAGCGGACCTCGTCCCGGGCCAGCAGCTTCGCGTAGACGCGCGCGACCGACTTGATGGCCTGATGGTCCGGCGCCACGCCGTCGCGGACGAGCCCGTAGGGTGCCGGCAGGTTGTTGATCATGTCGATCGCGACGGGATCGTCACGCTTCAACAGCGCCTCGGCCGCGAAGAAGCCTGCCGGCCCTGCTCCGATGATCGCGATGTGCGTCGGCGAGGTCGTCACGGTATCGAGGGTCCCTGGGCGCTATGCGGCACGTGTGTGGTTGACCGTAGCCACGCGCAGAGGCGAGCTTCCGGTCGCACCATGGAAAACACACTGATTCGAGGAACGAAGATAATGACTGGGAACAAGGGGCATGCACCGATCCACCACGCGATCCTCGCCACAGCGGTCGTCGCGGTTGCCGCCTGCGGTGGTGGAGACTCCGGCTCCAGTGGATCGGGCGAGGCGTCGGACGCGGACATGAGCCCGGCCTCGACACCCGCCACCGAGGCCGTCGACCTGCTGGCCGGGCTCGATCCGGCGCTCCTTCCGGAAGGCGTGACGGTCGCCATGGTCGAGCAGGGACGCGACCTCTTCAACGGCGGCGGAATCTGCTACACCTGTCACACCGTCGAGGCTACCGGCGGACCGCTCGCGCCCGACCTTACGGACGACACCTGGATCAACGTGGACGGCGAGTACCAGTCGATCATCGAGCTGGTCAAGACCGGCGTCTCGCAGCCCATCGAGCATCCGGGCGCGATGCTCCCGCGTGCCGGCATGCCGCTGACCGACGAGCAGGTGGAGGCGGTTTCCGCGTACGCCTACATCCTGAGCCGAATGTAGGCCATTTGGGCGAACCCGCGCAGACACTAGCAGTCGAAGAGGTCTCCCTGGGTTCCTCCGTGCCGCCGGAAGGCCTTCGCCGAAAGCCGCGGCGCCTTCCCGTCCAGCCCGAGCTTGCGAGTGGTGGCGCGGAACAGTCGTTCAATCTGCTTCGCGTATTGTCCCTGGCCCCGGAAGCGGGTATGAAACCCTGAGTCGTTCAGCCTGCCGCCGCGCACCTCCCTGATCCTGTGGAGGACCTTGGCCCTCCGGTCGGGGAAGTGGGTCTCCAGCCAGTTCGTGAAGTGGTCGGCCACCCCCAGCGGCAGCCTCAGGAGCAGAAAGGACGCATACGCGGCACCGGCTTCGGCGGCCGCCTCCAGGATGGCGGGGATCTCCTCGTCGTTCAGTCCGGGAATCACGGGGGCCACGAACACGCCGACCGGGATCCCCGCGGACGAGAGCTGCCAGATTGCGTCGAGCCGCCTCGCCGGGATGGAAGTGCGGGGCTCCATCACGCGTTGCAGTTCGTTCTTCAGGGTGGTCACCGACAGGGTCACGTTCACGCAGTTGTGCGCCGACAGGTCGCTCAGCAGGTCGACGTCTCTGGTCACAAGGTGGTTCTTGGTCACGATGGCCACCGGGTTGCGGAAGTCCCTCAGCACTTCCAGGCAGCCCCGGGTCAGGCCAAGCCGTCGCTCCACCGGCTGGTACGGATCGGTGACACCCGACATGCCGATCAGCCTGGGTCGCCAGGAATTCGCCGACAGCGCCTCCCGCAGCAACTCGGGCGCCCGGTGTTTCACCAGGATCTTCCTCTCGAAGTCCAGGCCGGAGGAAAACCCGAGATACTCGTGGGTGGGGCGTGCGTAGCAGTAGACGCAGCCGTGCTCGCAGCCCCGGTACGGGTTGACCGACGCGTCGAAGGGAATGTCCGGACTGCGGTTTGTCGCTATGATCTCCCTCGTGGCATCGTTGAGGAACTCGGTGCGGGGAGGTTCACGTGCGAGGTCCTCGGCGTCGATCTCCGCGTGAACCGTTTCGAAACGGTTGGGAGGATCGTAAGGTACGGCACGTCCCTTGAGCCGATGGCGGATCGAACGGCCCGCCCGAGGACGGCCCGGATCCCTCCGGAGTTTGACAGTTGGCATCCGCATGTCCCAATTTCGGACTTTATTCGGCTTTTGGCAAGGAGATCGTCCCGAATGACGCTGGAAGAGCTCGAAAAGAGGCTGAACAGCCTGGCCGACCGCACGCTGCGATACCACTACATCATTCAGCTGGGCCGGCGGCTGCCTCCGATGCCGAGCGAGCTGAAGACGGAGGAGAATCAGGTGCGCGGATGCATGAGTCCGGCCTGGCTCGCCGGTGGCCTCGAAGACGGTGACCCTCCGGTCCTCCGCTTCGTCGGGGATTCGGAGTCCGTCATCGTGAAGGGACTCTTCGCGATCCTGGCGGAGGTCTACAACGGCCACCCGCCGGAAGAGGCCCTGGCGGTGGACCTGTCCGATGTCTTCGAGCGGCTCAGACTGGGTGAGGCCCTGAGCCCGAACCGGCGCAACGGGTTCTATTCGATGGTCGAGAAGATCCGGAGGGTGGCCGCCTCGCTCGCCTGAGATGGTCCGTCAGACGGCCTCGATCTCGTAGCCGATGCGCCAGTTGGTCATGTTCTCGGGGTCGTCCGAACCTTCGTCGCCGGGCTGAATCACGGCAACATGGTCCCCGATGGGGCCCGTGAACGTCCTCCGGTAGGTATCCAGCTGGTCGTTGGCGCTGAACTGGTCGAGCTCCTCGCCCCGCAGTTCGACGACGAGGTGATCGGTCACCTCGCCCTCGAAGAGCACCTTGTCGAGGTTCTTCAGGCGGTTCCACCGCGGGCGGTCGGAGATCGAGTAGTGCCCCTGGCCGGGCATCCGGGTCTCCTGCACCTGACCGCCGTGGTTGTCGGTGATCACCTTCGCCCAAAAGACGAACTCGCCCTTCTCCTTGAAGAACGGTTCCAGGTTGTCGAGGATCTGCAGCCACCGCAACGTAACTCTGATCCGCGTTCCGCCCTGTCCAGTCATTTCCGCCTAGCTCCTTGGTTGTGGGCCCGAGATACCCAGGCAACGGTCGGCGTCAAGGTACGACGAAACGGGGTCACGCGTCCAGACCCCATTCGCTTATGAAGGTCTCGGGCTGTACCCCCAGGCCATCCGCGATCCGCGTGATGTAGTTGAAGAAGGCGACGACCTGCACGGCGTCGTGGATCGCCCGGTCGCTCAATCCCTCTCGCCGCAGCCGGTCCAGGTCCGCCGCCGTCATGTCCGTCCGCTTACGCGTCAGCGTGGTAGCGTAGTCGCACAGTGCCCGGTCGGCCGGCGAAAGAGTCGCGCTGCGCCAGTCGGCCACGATCCGGTGCACCAGCGCATCGCCCTCCTCTTCGCCCATCCCCATCTCCTCGACCTCTGCCCGGAGGTCATGCGCGTGCGCCTGGGTTCAGTAGAAGCAGTCCAGCTCGGCCGAGACCACCGTGGCGAGGAGTTCGCGCTGGAATCGGGACAGGGGGGACGGACCGAACATGATGGCGCCGTATTGCGCCATGGTGGCCCTGAGAACCGGCGCGTTCAGGCTCATCACCTGAACGATGTTCCAGACGCGCCCGGAGCGTGCCACGGCCGCGTCGAATTCCTTTCGCAGGAGCCCGGTGGCCTCCGCGGGTGGGATTTGCTCGATCCAGGCCAAGGTTCAGCAGTCCTTGGTTGAAGTCGGGGGGATTTTGTCCACGGGCTGCTCAGTCCTTCCGCGTCACGTAACAGGCTCGAAACGCTGGAGCATCCGGGTGCGCAACGCAACCGCGAGTTCCTTGCGATGGGTGGCGCGCACGGGCGCGTCGCCGAACCGGATCGTGCAGTACACCCGCCTGAGTCCGAAAAGCGCCAGCGCGTGCGGCACGAAGCCGACCGCTTGCCACCAGCAGACCCGGTCTCGGGCGGACGGGCCTCCGGGAGGCGTTCGATACGATAGCGTCATCCAGTAGGCGGGCATGTTGCGCTCGGCCGCACCGGCCAGAAGTGCCGGCTTCAGTGGGCGAATGGTCGATCCGTCCGAGGTGGTCGCCTCCGGGAACACCAGGACGCGGTCGCCGCGCTGCAAGGCCGCCTCCATGTCGCGCCGGACGCGGATAACGTCGCGCTTCCTGGCCCTGTCGACGAAAACGGTTCCGCCCAGCGCCGCGATGGCGCCCCAAAACGGCCAGCGTCGCACATCGGCCCTGGACACGAAGACCATCGGTGCGACGGAGTTCACGGCCGCGATGTCCAGGTATCCGAGGTGGTTGGAGACGACCAGGGCTCCCTCGGGCGGGGGCGTCCCTTCCGCGGATACCCGGACGCCGGTGGCGAGCATCATGCCCCTCCCCCAGGCGCGTTGGGCGCGGCGGCGCAACCGGGCTCGTAGCCCTGGCCCCGCGGCCCGCATCGCCAGCGTCGGTGCCCAGGCCGCGAGCAATGCCGTGGCGACGGCGCTGGTCAACAGGAACACCACAACGGTGCGCCAGATCGCGCGCAGCCATTCGCCCGCCCCTAGCTGCAGCCGCGGGGACTCTTCGGGCGTGGTATCGGGCCCTTCGGCATCTGCAACCGTGTGCAAGCGTGCCCCGACTCCTCTTCTTGGGCGAAGCGTATGACTGATTCACGGAGAAGCTACACCCGGTGCCCATGCGCCGCATGTGTGGGGAGATGCGGCGTTACGCGAAACAAACCGTTTCGGGGCCTCGTACCATCAGGAGCGTGGCCCCGCCATGACGAGCGTGGTCCGATCAACCTGCCCCAGGATCCGGAGAGGAACCATGTCCGACCCCTATTCGGAAGCGACTCGTTACGACCGCCGGCGATTGTCTCCGTTGGCGAAGATCATGGTCATCGTGGCGGGGTGCGCCGCGTTGGGGATGACGGCCCTCTTCGTCGTGGGCCTGCTTTTCGTGCGCAAGGCGTCCGACAGGGCTGCCGATTTCCGCGAGAATCCGGCGGAGGCCTTCGCTGAGATGGCCGAGCGGTTCGCCGACGACGTCACGGTCGTGGAGACCGACGAGGGCGCGGAGCGGGTGGTTGTTCGCTTCGGTGACGAAGGCGAGCAGGTGACCGTGGACCTCGCGCAGGCGCTGGACAGGATCCGGGAAGGCGTTCGGTTTGAAGGCGAAGCGAGCGAATCCGGTGGCCGGATCCGGTTGCGGACCGCCGACGGAGAGACCCGGATCGAGCTCCGGGGAGACGGAGACGGTGGTTTCCTGCGCATCGAATCGCCCGACGGCGAGATGCGGTTCAGGGCGGGCGACGAGGCGGCAGAGCTTCCGAACTGGGTTCCGGTGTATCCGGGTGCCCGGGTGCGGAACCTGCTCTTTTCCCACAAGTCGGACACGGGGCGGGCGGGGGCCGCGGTGTTGAGCACCGACGCCGCCGTCGGCGATGTCGTCACCTGGTACGAAGACCGGTTGGACGGCGCGGGTTACAGCACATCGGTGGTGGTCGTGGGGCCGGACCGTGGGCGCCTGGAGGTAACGTCGGGCGGCGACGGCGACGAGGCGCGCAAGCTCTCGGTGGTGGCCGGACGGGACGATGACGGGAGCGGGCTGATCTTCCTCCTCTACGGCGAGGGGGAGTAGATCCGGCCGAAGCAGGTCCTCCGAGGGCTTGCGCGTCCGGGGGCCGCCTTTGGCGCTCCGGGCTAGCGCGTCCAGAGAAGCAGCGCACCGTTGGCCGCTCGCGCGCCGTAGCGGGCCAGCGCTTCGAGGGGCGACATGACCTCCAGGCTCGCCAGATCCGCCGGCGTGATGTTCGCGAGGACTTCGGCCGGATCGGGCACGGGAACGTCGTCCACAACTACCGCCATCATGGCGCAGGCGCCCGCGCGGGCCGCGATGTCGTCCTCGTTGGCGAAGCCCAGCTCGTCCCTTGCGCCGGCCAGCCGGCTGGCCGTCTTGGGCAGGACCGAGCGATTGCGCCCCAGCTCGACACACAGGCCGGTTTCGGGCGCTCCGGTGGACAGCGCCATGCGACGCGCCCGGAGCCCCGGGATGTTCATTGTCGCCAGGAGCGACACCAGGTCGCTGCGGGGTCCTCGCGACTCGATCTCGGCGCGTGTCAGCCGCCCGACCAGTGTGCCGCGGGAGCGCTCCCCCGGCAGGAGGCCGCGCAGGCGTCCCGCATCGGGCGTGTTGCGCGTTGACCGGACCGTGAGCGAGTCGAGCGTGATGGGTGTCGGGGGGAGCAGGATGTCGACGGTGATGTCGTCCGTACCCACGTCAAGCGGGGGGGAGATCGCCTGCTGGTACCCGATCCGCGCCACGCCCAGCATGTAGGAGCCGCTGCCCGGTATATCGATCGCGAAAGTGCCCCCGGGATCGGTGAACACGCTGGCGACGCGGTCGCCGGTTTCGTTGACCAGGACGACGAGCGCGTTTTCGACGGGAAGGGCCGAGGCGGGATCGGTCACGGTGCCCCGAACCGTCTGGGCGACACCCTCCTGCCACGTCGGCAGAGAGCCGGCCAGCACCGCCAGCACGGACGCGACCGCCTTGAATTGCATGCTGTGCCCCTGCCTTTCCTTCACCAAAGTACTATCCTGGGTCGTATACGTTCCTCCCGCAACGACGACCCCGGCCTGAGGAGGCGTTCCGATGCCACGCCAACGCAATCTAGCGGTCCTGCTCGCGTTCATGTGCCTGCTCACGGCCGGCGCCTGCGCCCCCGAGTCCGCGGACATGGCCGACACCGATGCGGGGGAGACGCTCGACATGCCCGCCATCGCGGGCGCAATGCTGGAACGCGCCGCGCTGCAACCCGGCGAGCGGGTGCTGCTGCTGGGGCAGCCCGGGACGCGCTGGGACCCGATTCTGCAGCTGCTGAGCGAGGGAATCCAGGAGGCGGGGGCCGAGTACCTGGGCGCGGTGGACATCTTCGGCGCACCGCTGCCGGGAGCGGAGGCCGCCGAGTTCGCGACGGCGCTCGGACCTGATCCCGCGGGGTGGGGGGACGCGCTGGCCGGGGTGGATCTCGCGATCAAGCTGCCCGGTGCCATACCGTCGCCCGCGGTCGACCATGACGTGTATCGCGCGCTCCAGGATGTCCTGCGCGGAGATCGCGGCCGCACCGTCCACTTTCACTGGGCCGGCGCGACCTCGTTCGAGATGGTGGAGCTGCCCGTGGACGAGAACGTTGACATGGTGTACCAGCGGGCGCTGCTGGAGACCGACTACGAGGCGCTGGCCGCGACGCTGACGGCCTTCGAGGCCGCATTGCGTGCGGGCGTGGCGAGGGTGACCACGCCGGCGGGCACCGACATCAGCTTCGAGGTGGCCGACCGGCCGGTGACGCGACAGGACGGGGACGCCTCGGTGGCGAGAATGGCAGAGGCGCGAAACCTGATCGACCGAGAAGTCGAATTGCCGGCCGGGGCCGCGCGGGTGTCGCCCGTGGTGGAGACGGTGCAGGGGAGGATCGCCTTTCCGCCGGCGCAGTGGGGTGGCAGTGTGGTCGAAGGGCTGGTCCTGAGCTTCGCGGAGGGCCGTGTCGTCGAGGTGGAGGCGGACAGCGGCCGGGAGGGGGTGATCGCGGAGTTGGACGCCGCCGGCGATGCGGGACGGACGTTTCGTGAACTGGCCGTGGGATTCAATCCCCTTATCGCGATTCCGGACGGGGAGGAGTGGATCCCCTATTACGGTTACGGTGCCGGCGTGGTGAGGCTCTCGCTGGGCGACAATACCGAGCTCGGTGGCGCGGTCGGCGGAGGGTACGTTCGCTGGAACTTCTTCACCGACGCCACGGTGGCGGTGGGCGGGGAGGTCTGGGTTCGGGACGGAGTGCTGGTCGCGCGCTGACGGGCGGAGTCGGGCGGGTCAGGCCCTGCCGGTCGGCGGCGTGTGAGCGGATCGCGCCCTGGCGCCGCGCTTCTCCGCCGCGAAGAGACCGTCTATCTCCCCCGACTCGTACGCGGGCGTCCACTTCGCGACCGCCCAGTACGTGAGGAACGAGAGTCCCACGCCCGGGAAGACCTGGTGAACGCCCCCGGTGCCCGGCAAACGGTTCCACAGGAGCAGGACCGCCAGGCCGACCACGAACGACGCCACGGTGGCGGTGCCATTGCCCCTTCGCCAATAGAGTCCCATGAGAAGCGCCGGTCCGAAGCAGGCGCCGTAGACCGCTCCCGAAAACGCGGTAAGCGCGACTACGCCGTCGGGAGGGTTGAGCGCGATGATGGCGGTGATGAGCGCGAAGAGGGCCACGTAGCACCGGGTCGCGATCAGGGTGCCGCGCTCCGAGACGGATCCATACGCCACGCCCACCAGATCCCGCTGCACGGTTGAAGCGAGTACGAGAAGCACGCTGTCCAGCGACGACATCGCCGCCGCAACCATGGCGAGCAGCAGGAAAGCGCTCGTGCCGGCAGCAAAGACATCGGGCGCGGCAAGCAGGCGGGGCACGACCAGGTCGGTATCCGCCAGACCGCCGGGAATGATGTTGCGTGCGTAGAGCCCGACCGGGATCAGAAGCGTATAGACGAGGATGAACGCGGCCGTGGACACCCACACGCCCTTCCGGATCGCGGCTCTGCTCTCGAGCGCGTAGAAGCGCGACAGCTGCCGCGGCTCCACGGCGAACTTGACGGTTCCCGCGAACACGACCCCCAGTGCCAGCGGTACGGACACGCCGCCCCCCCAGCGCAGCAGGGGTTCCGTCGACGGGTCATCCGCCAGCGCCGCGACGGAGTCCAGTCCGCCCGCAGCCGCGACCGCCCCACGAAACAGGAGGATGCCCGCCACGATCATCACCACGCCCTGTACGGCGTCGGTCTTCACCACCGAGATGAAGCCGCCCACGACCGTGTAGATCATCACGATGAAGAAGACGATGATGATCGCCGTCCGATACGGGATCTCGAGGAAGACCTCGAGCAGGTTCCCGATCCCCTTGAACACCGCGGTCATGTAGAAGAACGACGCGAAGATGACGATCAGGGCCGCGAGAACGCGTGCCCACGTGCTGCCGAAGCGGAAGCCGATGAAATCGGGGATCGTGAGCGAACCGAGGGATTCGGTGAAGGTCCGCAGCCGGGGCGCCACGGCGATCCAGGCGAACAGGGAGAAGCCGACCACGGCCGGAACCAGCAGGAACCACGTGATCCCCCAGTCATACGCCTGTCCCGAGAATCCGACGAACGAGTTGGTGCTGGAATAGGTCGCGAAGAACGAGAGGCCGATCGCGATGGGCCCCATGGAACGTCCTCCGACGAAGTAGTCGGCGACTCCGCTCGTCTTGCGGTTCCCGTGCCAGGCGTGGTAGGCGAGCAGGACCGTGTATACGAGCAGGAGCGCGTGGACGATCCAGTAGGTACGCAGGTTGTCCAGGATGGCCTGAATCAAGCGGGCTCCTCGTTCGGGTGGGGGTCCGGCGTGCCGGGGTCGGGGGAGGCGGCCCGGCGTGGTCGTTCTTCGGGTTCGCCACGGTCGGCAGCGGACGGCATGAACATGCGCGCGACGGCGTCCTTTCGCACCTTTCCCATCGCGTTGCGGGGCAGAGAAGAAACGCGCAGGAACACCTGGGGGACCTTGTACGGGGCCAACCGCTCCTTGCCCCACGCGCCCAGGGCCGGCCCGTCCACGGATCCGAAACCGTCCGCTGGCACCCATGCCGCGCAGATCCGTTCGCCCCACTCCGGGTCCGGCACGCCGACCACGGCGAGGTCGCGGACGCCGCCGTGGGTCCGGTACAGTTCCTCCACCTCGAGCGCCGACACCTTGTAGCCGCCGGTCTTGACGATGTCCACGCTGCGCCGTCCGAGGATCCGGTAGTGGCCGCCGTCGCCCACCCGTCCTTCGTCACCGGTCAGGAACCAGCCGTCGCGAAAGGACGCCTCCGTCTCGGCGGGACGCTGCCAGTACTCGCGGAAGACCTGGGGGCCCCGCACGACGATCTCACCCTGCTCTCCCGCGGCGACCGGTCGCCCGTCACCGTCGACGATTCGCACTTCGACCCCGGGCAGCGGGTGTCCCACGTGACGCGCGCGGCGCTCGCCCTCCAGGGGATTGGACAACGCCATGCCGATCTCGGTCATTCCGTACCGCTCGAGCAGCGTGTGGCCGGTGATTTCACGCCAACGGTGAAAGGTCGCGGCGGGAAGCGCGGCCGAACCCGACACCATGAGGCGGAGCTGACGGGCCCCGCGCGTCCACCGCTGCCGCGTGGAGCGGGGAGCGTCCTCCCAGGCGCGGATCAGACGGGCGTACACGGTGGGAACCGCCATGAACAGCGTGACGTCGCCGGACGCGAGGCGCTCCCAGGTGGCGGCCGGCGCCCCCGGGCCGAACTCGCACGCGGCGCCGGACCAGAGGGCGCAGGCCAGGGCATTGACGAGGCCGTGGATGTGGTGGAGGGGAAGGGTGTGGAGAATGCGGTCGCTTTCGCGCCACGCCCACGCGGTGGTCAGCGCGGTGATCTGGGCCGCGACGTTTTGGTGGGTGGTGACGACCCCCTTGGGGCGGCCCGTGGTGCCGCTGGTGTAGACGATGTAGGCGGGGTCGGTGGGGT
>VYAQ01000285.1 GCA_009844885.1 Gemmatimonadota bacterium | reverse complement strand
GCTGCGAGGCAGATCGCTTCCCGAAAAACGGGCGTCCTCTTGTGAGATGGATACTGAACGACGAAACGGGCTTCCGACAAGCCTGTCGGCCGCATCCGCGGACGCTCCGGCTCGGCACCTCCCGTCGGCCCCTGGGGGTGCTCCCGCGCCCGTTCGATAATCTGAACGCAGGACACGGTCTCCCCGTCGGCGAAGCCCCTCGGGCCTCAGGCGAAGAACCCGCGCACCGACCGCAGGACCGCCTCCATCCTCCCGGTCCGGAGAGCGCCAATCCGCTTGACGACGAGCGCCGAGTGCATCGTGAACAGCTTGGTCGTCTTCACCATCGACGCCTTGGGGAGTCCCCCCTCGGCGAAGTCGCCGCGCCGGAGATGCACGGCGTTCGGGTCATCCGTGATGTGCGAGGTGATGGCGGCCAGCACCAAGTCCCTCCCGGTCGCGTTGAACGAATCCGGTGACAGGACCAGCGCGGGGCGTCTCTTGGATGAAGTGAGATCGGTGAAGGGGAAGGAGACGAGAACGATGTCGCCCCGCCTATAGGCTGTCGTAGACCGCATCCTCCTCGTTTTCCCAGAACTCGAAGCTGCGTTCCGAACCCTTCAGCCACGGAACGTCCGCCGCGAGCCGCTTCAACTCGCTCTCGGAGAAGACTCGATAGACCTCGCCGGTCGCGGGGCTCTCGACCTCCTCCAAGGGAGTGAACACCCCATCCCTGTATTCTGCCCTGATGCTCATGGTCATTGACTCTACCGGACAAACGGGTTCCGCGCCACTTGGAGCGCCGCAGCGCAAGGGAGGGTAACCCGTCGGGTCGCCCCGCCGCCTGATCGTCTCTAGTTTGACTGCCTTCAATCGTTGCCCTCGACCCCGAACCGCCAGCTCCCGCCCATGCTCGACCATCTCGAACCCCGTCCCGTCACCGTCGGAGACCGCCGGGCCAAGCTCCATCTCGGCCGCGGCCCGCTCGCCCTCGAAGTCTTAGTTGTCGCGTTGGACGGACGGCCCCGGATCGCGGATCTCAGGGCGATGTTCCGGGCGCGATCCGGGCGGCGTGCCGCGCCGGTGCTGATCGTGGCGCTGTGGGGGAACGGACGTGCGGCGGTGTGCGGCCCGACCGAGCACAACCCGGTCGAGCATCGAGACCTGCCGGCCGAGCAGGTCGAAGCCGTGTGCGGCAGGGCATTGGAGGCGGCTGGACGGCATACCGCGATCCGGCTCCTTCACCGGCTGCTTTCCGGACTGGACGCGCCGATCCCCGGCCTCCGCAACGGCGGCCTCTTCGCGATGCAGGAACTTGAGTGGGGGGTTCCGTCGCGCGGGGACTGGATGCTCGCGGCCGAGAAGGCGCGCCGCGCGCGGACGCTCCGGGGACGCGTGTTGATCGAGGGTCTCGGGTTCGCCACCGAGGAGCTTCCCGGACCGGCGATGCTGCTGCTGGCCGGGGACCGCAAGACGGCGGTGGCCGTCCTTCTGGACCGGCCCGAGGAGATCGATGCCGCGAGCCCGAGGTTCGACGGTATCTCGCCGGTGTCCTACGCCTTGGCCCAAGCCGACCGGGAGAACTTGGACTGGGTGGTCGCGGTGGCGGGCGGCACGGTCCGGCTCTATCCGGCCAAGCCGGGCGTCGGCACGGGCCGCCGTGGACGTTCGGAGACGTTCGTCGAGATCGACCTCGACCTCCTTTCGGGCGAGGACGCCGGCTATCTCTGGCTCCTGCTGTCCGCGACCGCGCTGTCGGAGGGCGGGAGCGTCGAAGACATCCTCCGGGCGAGCGAGGACTACGCCGCGGATCTCGGCGGTCGTCTTCGCGAGCGGGTCTACCGCGAGGTCATGCCGTTGCTTGCCCGCGCCGTCGTAGCGGCGATGTACACGGAGAGCCCGACTGCGGACGATCTCCAACAGGCCTACCAGGCGGCGCTTCGCGTCCTCTACAGGCTTCTGTTCGTCGCCTATGCCGAAGACCGTGGCCTGCTGCCCCTGCAGGCTTCGCGGAGCTACCGGGAGCACTCGCTCAAACGGATCGCCCAGCGCCTCGGCGAGGCCCGGCGCAAGGACATCGAGTTCGGCGAACAGCCCTTCTTCTGGTCGGAGGTCATGCAGGTTTGGACGGCGGTGAGCATCGGAAACCCGGAGTGGGAGGTTCCAGCCTACAACGGCACGCTGTTCGCCTCCGAGGCGTCGGTCTCGAAGCTCGGAGCCCGGATCGCGGCTCTCTCGCTCCCGGACCGCGAGTTCGCCGGGGCGCTCGCCGCGCTGCTTCTCGACCGGACGGCGGAGGGAACCGAAGGCCCGGTGGACTTCCGGTCGCTTGGCATCCGCGAGTTCGGAACGATCTACGAGGGTCTGCTCGAGAGCGAGCTCTCGCTCGCCGAGACGGACCTGACGGTGGACGCCAGGACCGCGGCCTACCTCCCGGCCAGGCCCGGCGACACGGTCGAAGTGCGGGCGGGCGAAGTGTATCTCCACAACCGCTCGGGAGCGAGGAAGTCCAGCGGGTCCTACTACACCCCGGCGTTCGCCGTCGAACACCTCCTCGACCGGGCGCTCGAACCGGCGCTCGACGAGCACCTCGAACGGCTCGAAGGAATGCCGGACCGGGAAGCGGGACGGCGGTTCTTCGAGTTCCGCATCGCGGACATCGCGATGGGCTCCGGCCACTTCCTGGTCGGTGCCGTGGACCGGATCGAGCGGCGGCTCGCCAACTATCTTGCCGGACGTGCGCTGCCTGACGTGCGCGAGGAGTTTGCGCGGCTCCGGCGAACGGCGGAGCACCAACTTGGGCCGGACTGGTCCGGGGATCCCATCGAGGACATCCAGCTGCTCCGCAGGCAGGTGGCCCGGCGCTGCATCTTCGGCGTGGACATGAATCCCATGGCCGTCGAACTGGCGCGACTGTCGCTCTGGATCCACACCTTCGTGCCGGGCCTGCCGCTCTCGCTCCTCGACCACAACCTGATCCAAGGCAACTCGCTCGTGGGAATCGCATCCTTCGAGGAGGCGTCCGAATTGTTCCAGACCGATAGCGGCGACCTGTTCTCATTCGTCGCGAGCGAGCGGCTCGGGGCGGTTCGGGAGCCCCTTGAGAGGCTGGCCCGGCTCACCGACGCGAACGACGCCGAGATCCGGGAGGCACGGGAGATCTACGCCCGGATGCGGAGAGCCACTCGGTCGGAGCAGGAGCTATTCACGCTACTCGCGGCCTCGCGCACGAATAGCGGCATCCATGAGGCAATCGTTGAGGGAAGGGTGGCGACGGCTTTGGACGATCCGAGCGACATCTTCCGAGCCCAGTTGATGGACAAGGGACGTGAGGAACTCAAGGGACTGGACGTGCTGCACTTCGCGCTCGCCTTTCCGCATGTGTTCCTTGGTAGGCGCAACGGGTTCGACGTGATTCTGGGCAATCCACCGTGGGAGAAGCCCCGAGTCGAGGAGCACGGGTTCTGGGCACGGCACTTCCCCGGTCTTCGCTCTTGCCAGCAGCGCGAGCAGGAGGCACTCAAGGCGCAGTATCGGAGGGAGCGGCCGGATCTCGCGGCCCGCCTCGAAGCGGAAGTCGAAGCTGCGGCGTTGCTCCGCCGGACCCTGACAGCAGGAGCCTTTCCGGGGATGGGCACCGGCGACCCCGACCTGTACAAGGCGTTCGTGTGGCGCTTCTGGGACCTTGTGTCGCCGGACGGCGGGCGGATCGGCGTCGTGCTGCCCCGCTCCGCGCTGGCGGCTAAGGGATCCACAGCGTTCCGGAAGGAGTTGCTGGCGAGCGCCGAGGTGCTGGACTTGACGATGCTGGTGAACAACCGCGAGTGGGTGTTCCCGAATGTCCATCCGCAGTACACCATCGGCCTGACCGCCATCACACGCGGGAAGGGTGCCAGCGAGCCCGAGCTTCGGCTGAGCGGACCGTATGCGAACCTCAAGCGTTTCCGGGCCGGTGTCCGGCAGCCTCCGGTGACCTTCCGCGCCCACGAAGTCGAGGCGTGGAACGACACCGCCTCAATCCCCCTCCTACCCTCGGACGAATCGGTCGAGGTTTTTGCGCAGCTGCGACGGAGCCCACGTTTGGACCTGAACGACGGGGTCGGGTGGCGGGCGCGACCTCATAGGGAACTTGATGCCACGAACGACAAGCATGTTATGGATCTCGACTCCAACGAGTGTCCCGAGGGGTTCTGGCCTGTCTACAAGGGGGCGTCGTTCGACCTCTGGAACCCGGACACGGGGACGTATTACGCTTGGGCCTACCCCGGACGGGTGCTCGACCACCTCCAGAGCAAGCGGCAGCGGGCGAACAGGCGCTCGGCATTCGCGGAGTATCCTGCCTCATGGGCAGTATGCCAAAGCATTGGATCACGGCAGCAGAACGGGCTGCGTTGAACCAGGAGGCACCATTCACCGTTCGTCCCACGCCACGACAACCGAGCTGGCTGCTTCATAGTCGCGGGAAAACCGTCATCGCTCCATCCGGACCAGAGGCGTTCGGACCGGCTGGTTGCAGGGGGCGCGCGGCGATCCCAAACGTCGGCGCGGCAGCGCGATAGCCTCAGGGAACAGCCAAAGCTGTCTCAGCAAGACCAGTCGTTCCGAATTGTCAGTAAAGCTGGCGGAGAGGGCTTCCAGCCGCGAGGTTTCCCGATACGCAGATCGTTGTCAATGGGCATTGAAAATGGCACACTTTCGAGCATTGAAAATGGCACACTCC
>VYAQ01000349.1 GCA_009844885.1 Gemmatimonadota bacterium | reverse complement strand
GGCCCGCCCCGCGGAGACTGCCGCCGCGTCGACCTCGCACACCACCACGTCGCACCCCGCCTTGGCCGCTACCTCCACGATACCGCTGCCCATGAGGCCGCAGCCGGCCACGCCCAACCTGTTGATCTCCAACTTCGCATCTCCTCCCATTGCAGTGTCAGTATTCGTCCTTGCCCATCATCTCGCGGGCCACCCCGTGGAAGTGGCGCCGAACCCAGCGCCGCCATGCTGGCGGGGGCGGCTCCAGTCCTCCGTCGCTTTCGAGCCCGTCGAGAATGCCCTCCACCTCCAGGTGCACCTCGCCGAGCCTCCGTTCAAAGCCAAGGGCCACCAGGCTCATCACCGCCACCGCGGAGACGACCCCGGCCGCAATGCCACCCGCGACCGCCACGGGCAGCGTAGCCAGCAAGGCGAGGCCGGCGCCAACTCCGAACCCCGCGGCCGCACCGGCCACCCCGCAGCCCAGAAGGGCCCCCGTCCTGTATTTGCCCGCCATGCCGGGATCGACGACGATGTCCACCCGGGTGGAATCCGGGCCCAGCTCGTCCAGGCGCGCCTCCACCAGCCGCGACGCCGCCACGTAGTGCTGGCGGGACGTCGAACTCGCCGCCCGCGCCACTCGTGACGCCCAATCGATCGCGGGACGGTACTGGAGCAGGTCCTCCCTTTGACGCACGCGCTGCAGGAGCTGGCTGCCCACCATGAATTCGTCCAGTTCCCTGTGGATCCGCGCTCGCGACCGCTCCACCGTCCGGCCCGATTGGATCTCTCCGGTCGCCAGAAGCGTCCTTATCCGTCCGCGCCCCCGGGCGATCCGGCCACGGTCCGAGCGAAACTCGGCCAGAGCTCGCCGCACATGACGATCCGGCAGCCCGACTTCACGTCCGATACGGACCAGCTCGGCCTCGGTGAACTCCTCTTCCGGCGCACCCGGCTCCGTTGCGGCGAGTTCCGAGGCCCGCCGCATCACTTCGTCGAAGTCCCGCCTCGACAGCGTTGCCTTGCCACTCATTCGCCCATCCGCCATGGCCCGACCGTATCAGTACGCTTCCACGACAACGGCCCCGCCCTGTCCCCCTCCGATGCAGGCCGCCCCGAGTCCATACCTGGCGCCCCGTCGGCGCAGCTCGTGAAGCAGGTGCAGCGTGATCCGGGTTCCCGAAGCCGCAAGCGGGTGAGTGATCGCGATGGCGCCGCCGTTGACATTCGTGCGCTCGGGATCGAGTCCCAACTCCTTCTCGACAGCCTTGTACTGGGGCGCAAAGGCTTCGTTCACTTCGACCACATCCATGTTCTCCAGGCCCAACCCGGCAGCCGCCAGCGCGGCGCGGGCGGCCGGCGCGGGCCCGATCCCCATGATCCGCGGGTCGACGCCCGCGAAGCCCCATGACACCAGCCGTCCGATCGGGGACGCCCCGTTCGTCCGGGCCCACTGCGCCTCGGCGAGCACCACCGACGCGGCACCGTCACCGATCCCGCTGGCGTTCCCCGCCGTGACCAGTCCATCCTTGCGGAAGTACGGCCGCAGCCGCCCCAGGTCTTCCATGGTCGTGTCCGGACGCATGTGCTCGTCGATCCCGAAGCGCGACTCGCCCCTGCGCGTCCTGACCGTGACCGGCGTGACCTCGGCGCTGTAGCGGCCGGCGTCCCACGCGGCCTTCGCGCGCCGCTGACTGTTGACGGCAACCTGGTCCGCCTCTTCGCGGGTCACTTCGTAACGGTCGGCCAGCTCCTCGGCGGTCTGCGCCATGCTCAGGCCACAGTGCGAGTCCGTCAGGGCCTCCCAGAGCACGTCGTGGAAGCCGTTCGCCGCGGGACCCAGCCGCAAACCGCCCCACCGCGCGCCGCGCACGACGTGAGGAGCCTGGCTCATGGATTCCGCGCCGCCGCACAAGGTCACGTCCGCGCCGCCGAGCAGGATCTCCTGGGCACCCGACACGACGGCCTGGAAGCCCGATCCGCACAGCCGGTTCACCGTGAGGGCGCCGACCTCCCGGGGCACGCCCGCGCGCAGGCCGATGTGCCGCGCCAGGTAGATCGCGTCGGCGGAGGTCTGCAGCGCGTTGCCGTAGAATACGTGGCCCACCTGTGCGGGCTCGATCCCGGCG
The DNA here is from genome assembly GCA_009844885.1 of Gemmatimonadota bacterium. GTDB lineage: Bacteria > Gemmatimonadota > Gemmatimonadetes > Longimicrobiales > Gaopeijiaceae > Bin94. The sequence continues at coordinate 18,415 of VYAQ01000349.1, read as the reverse complement.
GCTTCGATCGCCGCGTCCGCTGACAGAACGCCGAGATCGGTGGCGGTGAAGTCCTTCAGCGAGCCGCCGAAGGTTCCAAAGGGAGTCCGTTTCCCCGAGAGGAAGACGATCTCCGTGTCAAATCCTTGAGTCCCCATCCCTGAAGCTCCATGACTGCGTCGATCAAGTCGATTGAATTGCGCGAAACACCTGTAAACTTAACCCGATGCCGCGTCGAGAAGCCGCGCCGCCATCCATCGTCCAACCTCGCGCGTCGTGGCGGTGCCCCCCAGGTCGGGCGTCGTCATGTCTGCCGCGAACGAGGCGCGAATGCAGTCATCCACATCGACCGCGGCCTCTTCCATGCCGAGGTGCTCGAAGGCGAGGCTCACGCAAGCCACCGCCGCCACCGGGTTCGCAATACCCTTGCCCGCGATGTCGGGCGCCGATCCATGGACCGGCTCGAAGAGGGCCCAGGACTCCGGGTTGATGTTGCCCGAGGGCGCGAGGCCGAGGCCACCGGTGACCTGCGCGGCCAGATCGCTCAGGATGTCGCCGAAGAGGTTCGAAGTCACCACCACCTCGTACCGCTGCGGCCGGCGGACGAGGTCCATGGCCATGGCGTCGACGTACATGGCGCTTCGGTCGATTTCCGGGAACTCGCTTCCGACCTCGCCGAAGACACGCCGCCACAGGCCCCCTTCGTGCGCGAGCACGTTGGCCTTGTCGACCAGCGTGACACTCGTGCGTCCGGTCGTTCGCGCATGTTCGAAGGCGGCCCTGACGATGCGCTCCACACCCTTGTAGGTGTTGAGGCTCTCTTCGATCGCGATCTCGTCCGCCGTACCGGTCCTGAAGCTGCCTCCCACGCCCGCGTAGAGCCCCTCCGTGTTTTCCCTGAAGAAGACGATGTCGGTGGCGGGATCCGGGTTCCGGAGCGGGGACAGGGCCGGCACGAGGAGTTTGCAGGGCCGGTAGTTGACGTACAGGTCCGCAAAAGCCCGCAAGCCCAGGAGGATGTCGCGGGCGTGCACGTTTTCGGGTACGCGCGGGTCGCCGAGCGCGCCGAGAAGCGCCGCATCGTAGTCGCTGACCAGGCGGTCGCGGTCCTCAGGGGTCAGGGTCGTGCCGTCGCGCAGGTAGCGATCCGCGCCGAGGTCCCAGTCGTCCAACGTGACGTCGAGGCCGTGCTTCTCGGCGGCGGCGCGCATCACGTCCGTGGCCGCGCGCACGACTTCGGGACCGATTCCGTCCCCGGGGATCAGTGCGAGGCGGGCCACGCGCGAACCCAGTCCGGTCTTTGCGGGCAGACCGCTACGGTACTCTCCCGAACATGATGTTGCAGCGGGGGCAGAAGAAGTCCTTCCCGCGCCTCACCAGGGACGGGCCCAGTTCTCCCCGTGGACACATCGGATCCAGCCCCTCGTCCGCCTGTATCCTGACCTTGCGCCGCTCTCGCCACGTGCTGATTCGCAGGGGCAGCTGGAACCTCAGCGCCGAGGTCTTGCATTCGAAAAGGACGGTGCTGGTCCCGTCGGCCTCCGCGCGCACTCCGAGGTCCATCAGGAACCCTCCCATGGGAGACGGCACCTGGCGTCCGCTGCAATGCAGGCGCTCCATCTTCTTGACTTCGGGCAACTCATCTACGCCGAACCCCACGGGTCCGGACTTCTTGTCGTCCGCGTCCAATCAACCCCTCCGCTCGAACAGGTAGGCCAGGTCCTCGTGGCCGGTCTCGCCGTCCCTGCACACCGCATACCGGCCGCCGGCATAGATGGCCGCGCCGCCGTATTCGCCGTTCTTGTTTATCGCGTAGTAGTTCACGTTGAAGCTCGGTCGTCCCTCCGCGTTTCGCAGGCGCGGCTCGACCGTGAAGGTGACGATGCGGCGCAACGCCTCCAGGCACGCGTCGGTCGGTGACATGCCGGCGCGCATCAGTTCGACCACGCTGTGCGAGCCGCAAGTTTTGATCACGGCCTCGCCGCGGCCGGTGGATCCGCACGCGCCCACGTCGTTGTCGACGTACAGCCCGGCGCCCACGATGGGAGAATCGCCGACGCGGCCCGGCACCTTCCACGCCAGGCCGGAGGTCGTGGTGACGCCGGAGAGGTCTCCGTCGCTGTTGATGACGTTGCAGTTGATGGTACCCTGCGGGCGCACCCCGTCGTGTGAATCGAGGATGCCGAGGCCGTAGTCCTCCTGCCGCGAGGAACCGGGAGCGGCGTGCCCGGTCTCTTCCAGGGTGAGGTAGTCGTCCCTGTCACTCATCGTCGCGCGCCAATCGATCCAGCGGCGACGCGATCGCTCCGTGAGAAGATCTTCGAGCTGGTATCCCATCGAAAGAGCGAACCGCTGGGCCCCCTCGCCGACCAGAAGCACGTGGTCGGTGTACCGCATCACGTCCCTGGCCACGCTGGATGGCGTCTTGATGCCCTCGATGCAGGCCACCGCGCCGGCACCACGTCTGGGCCCGTGCATGACCGATGAGTCGAGCTGGACCACGCCGTCGAGGTTCGGCAGACCCCCGAAGCCCACGGACGCGTCGCCGGGATCGCGCTCCACGATGTTCACGCCTTCCACCACCGCATCCAGCGTGTCGCCTCCCTGGGTGACGTTGCGGACGGCCGTTTCCACGGCTTCGAGTCCATTTCCGCTTGCCACGGAAACCGGGACGACCACGCTTTTGCGCACGGCCGGCGCGCCGCGCAACGGTTGTGCGGATCCGAGGCCGACGGCGGCACCTACGCCGACCCCGGCAGAGGTCTTGAGAAAGTCACGGCGGCTGCTCATTGATCGCACTCCATTGTGGGAAGGGGTACTGCGGTGGGGAATCCGGTCAGGCGTCCCTGGGCTCTCCCAGGATGGCCTCGCCCGGCCCGCTGTCCACGGCGGGAGAGTCGGCGGGCTCTTCACGCCTGAGCCTGGAGATGACGGGCTTGCAGAACTGCATTCCCACGGCCTTGAGCTCGGAGAGCTCCCTGACACCCAGGTCCGGATACCGCTCGGCCAGGTATTCGATGGTCTCCGTCATCCAGGAGTCCTGATCATCCACGTGCGCCTGCAACACGCCGCAACGGTGGATGTGACTGAACAACTCGTCTCGCGCCCGGTCCATCGGTTCTTGCTTCGCCACTACTCCTCCTCATAATTGGTTGCTCTCCGCGGGGTCCCGCGAACGCCCGAGCCGACAGGGCGGCCCGCAAGCGAAGCCAATAAAGTAGGTGAGAAGCGGATTATGGCAAGAAACGAGAACTCGAAGCGGTCTGATTGGGCAGGTCAGGAGGCATGAGACTGCTGACTTTCGCCGTCTGCGATCAGGCGGCCGCCACCCCGGACGGGAAGCTCGATCTTCATGGAGTCTTCCACGACCTCTATGCCCCGGGCTTTCCGGCCCGCCAGGATCGGATGACCCTCGTCGTGTGCATCGAGTGGGATCCGGACGACGAGGGCCGCCATCATTTTCGCGTCGACGTGCGCGGTCCCGACGGGCGCCCGACCCTGACCGTCGAGGGCGAATCCGAGGTGACCCCGCGCCCCGCGGACCGGCCGCCTCCACGCACGCAGCTGGTGATGCCGCTGGAGGAGGTGGTCTTCCCGGTGCCCGGACGCTACGACTTCGACATCCGGGTCAAGGGGCAGGTGATGCCGGGTCCGGTGCTTTACCTGGTGGAGGTGCCGCCCGAGACGGCGTAGCAGTCCGTGGACAGAGCCGCCCGCGCACCGAGAGCGGTGCGCGCCGGGCCGGCTATGGCAACGGCAGCCGCAGGACGCCCGCGGCCTTCAGTGCGAGCAGGACCATTCCCCCGACCGCTCCCAGCGCGGCTTCGTACTCGCGGTTGCGCAAGTAGCGCCGGAGGGAAAAACCCCTCGCTTCAATCCCGGCACCGGGCGGTGGACGGTACGGCGAGAGGCGGGGAAGGAATCCGGGCACCGAATCCCGATAGTCACCGTAGCCTTCCCGGAATCTGACCTCCAGCCCGGCCCGCTCGTGTGCCATCACCGCCCCGTAGATCAGGGCGAAGTAGCCGAGAAAAACCACGCCGAACAGCGGCCGGCCGCCGGCCACCGCAGCGCCCATGCCCAGCAGGAAGCTGCCCACGTACAACGGATTGCGGGTGAATGCGTACGGACCCGAGACCGCCAGCTCCCGGTCCTTCTCCAGGATCCCCGCAGCCCACCCGCGAACCACCAGCCCCGCCAGCACGATGGCTCCGCCGATCCACATGGACTCGGCGCCCGGGCGTGCCATCCAGAAGAACGCGATGCCCAGGACCCACGCCAGCCACAGCCGCAGACTCCGCGCCGCGGCGGTCACCCGGCCAGCCGTGGAGGTACTGCTCCCTCAGCCGGAATCCGGCACATCGTCCGGCGTTTGGGGACCGCCCGGCTCGGCGTGCAGGATTTCCTCCAGGTGCAGCGTGAGGTTCAGGGGCAGGAACGGGCCGTCGACCTTCATGTAGACCACCATCCTGTGCTCATCGTCCGAGAAGTGGATCTCCGCGTCCCCGCCCTCCGAAAAGAGACCGTCGGTCTGGATGATGGGCCGCACCACCACCGTGTTGAATTCACCCGCGCCCACCTCGCGCCGATCCTTGCGCAGCACATTGAGAACGATCGGGTTCCCTTCGTCGTTGTAGAAGCGGTCGAAGGTGTAGCTCCGGCCCACATCGAGGTCGAGCGTGCGCGTGAAGTACACGATCGATATGTCGTCGAGGGGCTCCGGATCGGGGAGCGCCCAGGTCGTGTCGTGGTCGATTCTCTGTACACGGTGCTCCGCAGGGAAGAACTCGTACTCGCGGTAGCGTTCCCCCTGGTCCTTCACAAAGCGCCTGGCGAACAGCCCCTCGGTGTCGATCCATGAGGTGAAGGTCTCGTCGATGCCGTATCCCAGCACGCTGCCCTTGAGCCGCCATTCGGCCACGTAGGTGGGCATCCCGTGAATCGTGTCGATTCCGGCTATGGTCATGTGGGCCTCTCCCACGGAGAAGATGCCGTACTTGACCTTGTACCTCAGGTGCTCTCCGACTGCGAACGGTACGCCGACCACCTTCGGCGATGCTTCCTCGAGAAGGTCCGCTCCCGACGGGGTCTGGGCGCTGGCCGGCGGCGGCGCGCCCGTCACGGCGAGCGCGATCAGAGCCATCCTCGCGGTCAGGGTCAGACTGCTAGGCCGCGCCATGTCGTTCCGCCTCCAGGGGAGCGGCCTTTCGCAGCCGCAGGATCTGGCGCAATGTCGGCAGGATGCGAACCCTCGTGCGTCGCGGCCGGAGGTCGTATCGCCGAGTGAGGGGCACGTGTGCGACCCGGCGCGCGTAAGGGGTCAGCACCTTCATCAACTCCGCGTTGGCGGCCCAGCCGTCGGTGCGGACCAGACGCCGGTCGCCAGCCTCCCGTATCGCCTTCTTGACGACGACGACCCTGTAGGCACGCAACCCGGCAAGCCAATCGCCGCCGGAGTTGCCGGACACCATCCGGCCGATCGCCAGGCCACCCAGCCACCGGACGAAACGAATGCGGCGGGGCACGTCCGCCGCGACCGTCGCGGACTCGCCCGCGACGATGTCCGCGCCCCCCTCGAAGGTCTTGATGAGCGCGTGGAGGTGCTCCGGGTGCTCCGTGAAATCGCCCTGCATGGTGATGATCGCGTCCCGCTTCGGGTAGCGTGTCCGGCCGGCGGCCGCCCGCAAGAGCTTCTCCGTGGCGCGACCGAACCCGATGGGGCGCCGCTCGGTGAGCACGGTCAGTGGCATCACCCGCTTGTACTTCTCCAGCAGCGCCCGGGTCCCATCCCGGGAGGCGTCGTCGAGCACGAAGACGTGGAAGTCGCGCCCGAGCGTCGCCATGACGTCCCGGATCTTCCACAGGAGCACGCCTATGGTGCGGTCCTCGTCCCTGCAGGGGATACAGATGTGGATCATGAGTCCTGGAGCCGGGTCGGATGGTGGAGAATGAATCTACAGCAAACGCCTCGCGGCGGCGTGTATTCTGCGTGTGTTTCTTCAGGTGGCGGTGTCTGCCCGCGGCGGCGGGGTCTTCCAACGCCTATGATGCCAGAAGTACTGGCACGGTTGCTTCCGCACCTGCTCTTCCAGGCGGCTCGTGAACGCCCGGGTCAGCGTCATGACCTTCGCCGCGCGATCACTCCCCGGCTCCACCTCGGGGACAGCTTCGATACGCACCTCGTAACGCGGCCTCCAACCCGGCAACCGAATCGCGCAGAAGGTGGCCAGCACCACCCCGGCCCGCATGGACAACACGGCCGGACCACGCGCCGTCGACGCGGGCCGCCCGAAGAAGTCCACGAACACCCCCGCCCCGCGCGCGTCCTGGTCACCCATGAGCCCCACGACCCGGCCCGCCTTGAGCGACGCAAACGCCGCGCGCGGCGCGTCTCCCCGCGGGATCACGCCCACTCCCAGTCTTTCGCGCGCCCGGGTGAGGTATCGGTCGAAGTGACGATTGCGCTGCCGCGCCACGATGATGTCCATCGGAAAGCCGCGCGCCACCACGCCCGCCGCCCCTACCTCCCAGTTGCCGAGATGTCCGCTCACAACCATGACCCCACGGCCCTCGCGCGCGGCTTTCTCCAGCAATTCCCGTCCCACCAGCCGGGTCCGCTTCAGGATCTCGGCGCGGCTGGCTCCCGCCAGGCGGAACATGGCCACCGCCTCGCGCCCGAAATGCACATAGCTGCGCCGCCCCATGGTGCGCCGCCACCCTTCCGTCGCGTCCGGGAACGCCATGCGCAGCTGGCTCGTCACCACCCCCCACCGCGGGCGCCCCATCCGCGCGGCCACCCACCCGAGCAGCGCTCCCGCGCGGTCGGCCACCACGGCGGGCAGGGCGCCGCACACGACCGCCACCACGCGCACCACGGCAAACTCCAGGCGATGCCGAAATCTGCGCCGGAGCGGCGCCGGGCTTCCCGCACTCACTGGAATTGCAGTTCCCGCAGCCGCCGGTACAGGCCCTCCTCCGCCATCAGGGTGGCGTGGGTACCCTGCTGCACCAGGCGGCCGCCGTCGACGACGACGATCAGGTCGGCACGCCGGATCGTCGAGAGGCGGTGCGCGATGACGAAGACCGTGCGACCCTCCAGGAGCCGCTCCACCGCTTCCTGCACGAGGCGTTCCGACTCCGTGTCGAGCGCACTCGTTGCCTCGTCGAGAATCAGGATCGGCGGGTTGCGGAGTACGGCCCGCGCGATCGCGATCCGCTGGCGCTGTCCACCCGACAGCGTGGTCCCCCGCTCCCCCACGACCGTGTCGTAGCCGTCCGGCAGCGTGGTGATGAAATCGTGGGCACGAGCCGCCCGCGCCGCCTTCTCGACCTCGTCCGCCGGAGCCCCCGGTGTCCCGTACGCGATGTTGGCGCGCACCGTGTCGTGGAAGAGAACCGTGTCCTGCGACACGACGCCGAGACCCGCCCGCAACGAGGCCAGCCGGAATTCCCGCACGTCCGTGCCATCGACTTCAACCGCGCCGCTCAAGGGATCGTAGAAGCGGGCGAGCAGGTCCACGATCGTCGTCTTCCCTGCGCCGCTCGGTCCCACCAGCGCCACGACGGAACCGGCGGGCACGCGGAAGTCCACGTCCCTGAGCACGCGGTCGCCCGCCCGGTATTCCATGGACACACCCCGGTACCGGACTTCCTTTTCGACGCCCGTGAACTCACGGGTTCCGTCCCGCTCCCGAATCTCGGCAGGGGCATCGAGGAACTCGAAGACCCGCTCGGCCCCCGCCAGACCGGGCTGAATCAGCGCGGGCAGCTTGCTGAGGTACTTGACCGGCGAATACAGCCGCGTGCTGAGCAGGATGAAGCCGAGGAAGGCGGCGCCGGACAGAGTGCCGTCCACCAACACCATCCTGGCTCCGTACCAGAGCAGGATCGCCGTGCCCGCGGCGACCAGGAACTCCGTGATCGGACCCGCGAGCGCCCGCAGTCGGACGGTTCGCAGGAAGGCGTCGAAGTATGTGCGGGTCAGGTTGCGGAAGCGACGCCGCTCGATCGGTTCAGCCGACGAGGACTTTACCACGCGGATCGCCGACACGGTCTCCTGAATGTGCGAACTGACCACGCCCGCCAGATCGAGCACCCGCCGGTCGCCGCGCCGGAGGCGACGCACGAGGGGGCCCCAGATCACCATGGTGAGCGGGACCACGACGAATGCCGCCGCGGTCAGGCGGGCCGAGATCTCGATCATCCAGTAGAGGCACGCCAGGAACTGCAACACCGCCGCCGCCGTCCGCGTGAGTTCCCTGGTGACGAGGGTGCGCAGCTGCTCGACGTCGTGGGTGAGGCGCGAAACGACCTGACCCGTGTGCACCCTCGCGAAGAAGGCGAGATCCAGGTCGAGGAGGTGGCCGTACACGCGGTTGCGGAGGTCGCGCGCGACCCCCTGCTCAACCCGGGCGGTGAGCCAGGCGCGCGCGAAGTCGACCGCGTTCTTCAGCGCCACGAGCAGGAGCAGGAAGACGATGATCCCGCCCACGGCCGCCTGCGGATCGCCGTCGAGGTCGACGAAGCGTCCCACGGTGAAATCGAGTGCCTGTTCGAGCCGTGCCGATCCCTCGCCCGCCGCCCCGGACGCGTCGCTTTCGCCGAACACCGTCCCCAGGAACGGGATCAGCAGGACGAACGAGAAGGCGTCGAGCGCGGAATAGGCAGCGCTTGCCGCCACGGACAACAGCAGGGCGCCACGGTGGGGTGCGAGATAGGCGAGAACCCTGCGCCAGATGATCATGCCCGGACCCGGCTGGCGGCTGTCAGCGGGGGCGTGGCCGCAGCACCGCGACCGGCACGATCATCTCCTCCGGCGATATGCCCCCGTGCAGGAAGGAATTGCGGTAGCGTCGCTGGTGTTCGCGCAGCTTGGTGGGGTAGACGAAGAAACAGTCGTCCAGCGCGACCATGTAGGTCATCCGCAGGCTTCCACGCGGAAGCCGCAGGTCGGAAGCGCGCCTGGTGGTGAAGGCAGAGTTCGGATCCTGCGCGCGCAGGTCGTTTCCCATCTTGTAGCGCAGGCTGGTGCTCGCGCCCTTGCGCGCATAGATGGTCGCGGGACGGCGGCAGTGAATCGATCCGTGGTCGGTGGTCAGCACCACCCGGTGCCCCTGCGCCGATGCTTCCTTCAGCACGGCGAAGGCCGTCGACCGCTCGAACCAGGAGCGCGTCAGCTGCCTGAGCGCGGCCTCGTCCTTGGCGACCTCCATCAGAATGGGAGACTCGGAGCGTCCGTGGGTCATCAGGTCCACAAAGTTGAACACCATGGCGATCACACCGCCCTTGACCCTGGCGGCGGACCGTAGCCGACCCCGCACCTGCGCCTCGTTGCGGTCGGTGAAGACCTTCTCGTAGTGGACCGGAACGGCGCGTCCCGTGAGTCGACGCAGTTGCTCCCTCAGGAGTTCGTCCTCGAAGGCGTTCAGCGACCCTTCGTCATCCGAAGCATCCCACCACTGCGGCCGCGCGCGAGCGATTTCGTCGGGGAACAACCCCGAAAATATGGCATTGCGGGCATAGGGCGTGGCGGTGGGCAGGATCGAGTAATGATACCCTTCGTCGACGTCGAAGTACTCGCCGATCAGCGGCGAAATGGCCCGCCATTGATCCAGACGCATGCAGTCCAGGACCACAAAGTAGACCGGATCCCCGCCCAGCAGCGGGAGCAGGCGCCGCTCGACCACGTCGACCGACAACTCGGGGCGATCCGCGCCGGCCTTCATCCAGCGCGGATACTCGCGCGTTACCCAGCGGCCGAAGTCATGGCGCAGGTCTTCCTGGAGCGACTCCACCGTCCCGAGAAGGCCGGTCTCGCCGGACCGTTCCAGCCACAGGTGCCAGTCGACGAGCTCCTGATATACGCGTGCGAACGCCGAGGCGCTGGACGCCCGCTCGCGCATCCGGGACAGCGCCGGCCACCGCGCCGCGAAGTCCTGGGCCGCGCGCTGCTGCTGGATTGAGGACCCTTCCAGGATGCGGGTGACCACGGAAAGCACCTGGCGGGGACTCGTGGGCTTCACCAGGTAGGCCTCCACGTGGCGTCCGATCGCCTCGGTCATCGTGCGGTCCTCTTCGGACTTCGTCACCATGACCACGCGTGCGTAGGGGTCGTCGCGCCGGATCAGCCTCAGAACCTCCAGGCCTCGTCGGCCCGGCATCTGTTCGTCAAGCAGGATGAGGTCGTAGGCATGCCCGCGAAGAAGGGCCAATGCGTCGTCGCCGTTCGTAATGGCGTCGACATGGTAGCCCCTCTGCTGGAGGAAGAGCAGGTGGGGACGGAGGAGATCGATCTCGTCGTCCACCCAGAGAATCCGCTTGGCCGCACGTCGCATTCCCGGAACCTAGCAGTCCTACATGCTGATCGTATAGCGGAACCACGCGGCCACCGGCACGCCGTTTTGCGTACCGGGACGGAAGACCCACTGGGCGGCTTCCCGTATCAGTTGGCGGTTGAACCCCCGATCCCGCGTGGCCGGATCCAGCCGGGTCGAGTCGGCGACGACCTGGCCGATCTCGTCGACAAAGACCCAGACATCGACCGTAGTACCGCGGAGGCTCCGGTTTGCGGGGGGAATGATCATTCCGCGCGGCGTCGGGGGCATCAGGCGCCGCAGCCCCTCCTCCGCGGTGCCGCCGTCGCCCGCGCCGTCTCCAGTCTCCAACCCCGGAGGCCCGGGTGGCCCGGGCCGCTCCCCGAGCAGCGCCGCGATTTCGATGGCCGGTTCGGTTTCCAGGTCGACAACGTCCAGTTCGATCTCCACGGGCAGCGGAATCGCCGGAGGCCGGAGCGGACGGGTGGGCGGAGCGACGACGTTGAGGGATTGCATCCCGCCGGCCGCGGCCCGGTTGTCGCCCGCCCTGGGCCCAGCCGCCGCAAAGGGTGACGGAGGAACGGGCGGCCCGCCTCCGAAAAGCAGCACGGCGAGGTGCAACAGCAACGATGCAACCAGGCCTCGCCTCCACATCGCCCGATCCTGCTGGCGTCGGCTCCTTACGTCGGCAGCGTTCATTTCAGTGTGGGTTTACGGATGCGGCCGGCTGTCGCGCGGATACGTTCCATACAACCGGGACGGGTGCGGAGTTTCGCGCCCGGCAACGACCGCGCATCTTCCAACGACCCGTCCTTCCCAATGGAGAAACTCTTGTGGACCTCGGACTGAAAGATAGGGCAGCCCTCGTCACCGGCGCATCGAAGGGACTCGGGCGCGCGGTCGCGGAGCGGCTCGCCAGGGAGGGCGCGAATGTCGTCATCAACTCCAGGACCCCCGAAGCCCTGGAGGCCACGGCCGCCGAGATCGCGCGGGATTCGGGCCGCAGCGTCGTGCCTGTCGCCGGCGACGTGGCCGACGAGGCATTCTGCGCACGGCTGGTGGAGCGCGCGGCATCCGAATTCGGCCGACTCGACATCCTCGTCGCCAACGCTGGTGGCCCACCGCCGGGCGGCGTCGACGACTTCACCCCGGAGGCGTACAGAAAGGCCGTGGATCTCAATCTACTGTCGACGGTCCAGCTCACACTGGCCGCCCTGCCGGAGATGCGCAGGAACCGCTGGGGACGCATCGTGGCCATCACGTCGGTCGCGGTAAAGCAGCCGGTCAGGAATCTCCTGCTGTCGAACACCGCGCGCCCGGGCGTCGTAGGGTTCATCAAGACCATCTCGCGTGACCTGGCCGCCGAGGGGATTCTCTGCAATGTAGCGGCCCCGGGTTTCATCCACACCGCCCGGGTCGAGTCCCTGCTGGCCACGCAGGCGGAGGCACGGGGGACGACCCGCGAGGCCGCGCTCGAGGCGATCGCAGCCGACATTCCGGCCGGAAGGATCGGCAAGCCGGAAGAGTTTGCGAACGGGGTCGTGTTCCTCGCGTCCGAGGCCGCATCCTACATTACGGGACACACCATGCAGATCGACGGGGGGCTCGTGCAGGGGCTGTTATGACGAAGGAGTTTCGTGCGGCCGGCGGACGCCGTCGCCAATGACCATCGAGGAGCGCATTCAGGCAGCCGGCGGCGGGTGGGCCGGTGCCTACCTGGAGCTGACCAAGCCCGGAATCACGGGATTCGTCGCGCTCACCGCCGTTGCCAGCTACCTGGTGGCCGCGTCGCCCGATATCGTCTACCTGGACCTGTTCCACCTCGTGTTGGGCATCTCGCTCAGCACCGCCGGATCGCTTGCCCTGAACCAGTACCTCGAGCGTGCGCCGGATGGCGTCATGCTGCGCACGAGGGGCCGCCCGGTTCCCTCAGGGAGAATCCCGGAAGCGCATGCCAGGTTCTTCGGGTGGGTTCTGCTGCTCGCCGGCGTGGGGCACATCTGGTTCTGGCTCGGCTGGCTTCCCGCGCTGGTGACGGCGGTGGCGGCTCTCCTCTACGACGCGGTCTACACGCCGCTCAAGCTGCGCTCCCCGCTGGCGACCCCGGTCGGGGCGGTTCCGGGCGCGCTGCCCGCGCTCATTGGCTGGACCGCCCACACCGGGAACATCGACGCCCGCGGCGTGACCCTCTTCGGCATCCTGTTCCTCTGGCAACTCATCCACGTCCTTGCCCTCGGGTGGAATCTGCGGGCGGACTACGAGCGCGCCGGCTTCCAGCTCATTCCGCCGGGGTCGGCCGGGCTGGTCGCCGGACTGATGGTGGGGTACGCCGCGCTACTGGCCGTGGTGAGCACCGTGCCCACCGTTCTCGGGATGGCCGGCAACGCATATCTCGGAGCCGCCATCCTGCTCGGCGCGGGGATGGTTGCGGCCTCCGTGGCGTTTCTGCGCAACCCCACAAGACGAAACTGCAATCGCGTGTTCGTGGGCTCGCTGCTTTACCACCCTCTGCTTCTCGGCACGATGGTCGCCGGGGCTTTCTAACGACGCTGACGACCCTACGCTCCCGGAGGCTGACATGCTCCCGCAATTCGCACCACGGCGCGAACGCTCGGCATGGCCGGGCCGTGCCATGCCCCTCGCTTGGGCGATCCTGATCCTCTCAACCACCTGCCTCGAATCCGTCATGGCTCAGCAAACCACCAGGCCTCGCGCCCGCGATCTGGGAATCACCGTCGGGATCTTCGAGCCCGGGGCGCACAACGCCATCACCGACGTCGGCGGCGTCCTGGTGGGGCAGACGACCCTGATCGAAGGCGACGACATCCGCACCGGTGTGACGGCGATCCGGCCGCACGGCGGCAACCTCTACTTCGACCGCGTTCCCGCCGCCATGTACGTCGCCAACGGGTTCGGCAAGCTGCTGGGCGTGACACAGGTGCGGGAACTGGGCGAGTTGGAGATGCCGATCCTGCTGACCTGCACGCTGTGCGTGTGGAAGGCGGCCGACGCAATGGTCGAATGGGCGCTGGAGATGGAGGGCATGGAGCGCGTCCGGTCCATAAACCCCGTCGTCGGCGAGACGAATGACGGGGGGTTGAACGACATCCGCAATCGTCCGATCGGCCCCGAGCATGTCAGGGCGGCGCTCGACGGCGCCACGACTGGCCCGGTCGAGGAGGGAGCGGTCGGAGCGGGCACGGGCACGTCGGCGTTCGGTTGGAAGGGAGGGATCGGCACCAGTTCGCGCGTGCTTCCCGCGTCGCTGGGCGGATACACGGTCGGGGTGCTGGTCCAGTCCAACTTCGGCGGCATCCTGCAGATCGCCGGGGCGCCCGTCGGACGGGAACTCGGCCGATACGCCTTCCGCAACCAGGTGGAGGAACGTGACGGCGAGGCGCAGGGCTCGATCATGATGGTGGTGGCCACCGATGCACCGCTCTCGGAACGCAACCTGGAGCGTCTGGCGATGCGCGCGGTCATGGGGCTGTCCCGGACCGGTTCCTTTGCCAGCAATGGATCGGGTGACTACGTGCTGAGTTTTTCCACAGCCGCGGGCGTGCGGCGGCGGCCGGGAGACCAGGTGCGTACGACCGAGGACCTCGCCAACGACCGCATGTCGGCGCTCTTCCAGGCGACGGTGGAATCCACCGAAGAGGCGATCTACAACTCGATGTTCAGGGCGGAGACCGTCAGCAGCCGTTTCGGGACGCGCGAGGCACTCCCGATCGACGAGACGGTGGAGGTCCTGCGCCGCTATGGCGTGATTCGTGAATGACCGCCCCGCGCCGACCGGTCTCCGGGTGACCGGCCGTCACTTCACCAGCACCTGCCCGGCCCGCGCCCCGGTGAATGCCGAGTTGAGGATCGCGGCCTCGCCCCCCACGAAGAGGTGGACGACCCCGGACGACAGCTGGTGCGGCTCGGTGAAGGTCGCGTTGTCCTTGAAGTAGTCGGAGAACACCACGAGGTCGGCGACCAGGCCTTCCTCGATCCGGCCCCGGTCCTCCATCCCCATCACTTCCGCGGGAAGCGCGGTCATGCTGCGCACCGCGGCCTCCAGCGACATCACTCTGTCCTGGAAGACGAACACCCCGATCTTGCGGGCGAAGGCTCCATAGGACCGCGGATGCGGCACGCCCACACCGAATAGAGGAAGCCCGCCGTCCGACGACGTCATCGTCCATTCCCGGGTCATCAGGGTGAGCAGGTCCTCCTCGCTCATGTTGAACGAGACGATGGAGGGGCCGCCCTGGAGAATGAGTTCGAGCGCGACGTCGATGGGGTCCGCGTCGCGTTCCGTCGCCAGATCGGAGAGCAGGCGCCCTTCGATCGCCGGGTCCGCCTCGAAGCGGCGGAACTGGATCCGGTCCGCGCCGCCCCTGCGGGCGAGGTTTTCGACCATGGCTTCGCGGATTCGCATGTTTGTCTCCGGGTCCGCCACGCGCTCCGCGAATGCTGTGCTTCCCCCGGCCTGGGACCAGCGCGGGAGCAGCGCCGCCGACAGTCCCGTCGCCGAAGCCAGATAGGGGTACTGGTCGGCATAGACGGACAGTCCCTCGGCGCGCGCGGCCTCGATACGGTCCACCATAGCCGCCGCAGTACCCCAGACGGGCGGGCCGAGCGCCTTGATGTGGGTGACGACCCCGGTGATTCCGCTCTGGCGGCTCACGTCGATCACTTCCTCGACCGCGGCCAGCACACCGATGGTGTAGTTCGATTCGTCCCGGATGTGACTCGTGTAGATGCCGCCGTATTCCGCAGCCACGCGGGCCAGTTCGATCAGCTCCGAGTTCTCCGAATAGCTGCCGGGCGTGTAGAACGTGCCGGATGAGAGGCCCCACGCACCCGCTTCCATGCCGGCCCGGACAAGCGCGCGCATCTCGTCCAGTTCGTCCGCGGTGGGAGCGCGGTCGTCGCTGGCCATCACCCGTCCGCGCACCGACCCATGGCCGACCAGTTGGACGACGTTCACCCCGAGGCCTTCTTCCTCCAGGTCTGCGCGCTGTTCGACGAGGTCGACCGGACCGCCGCCATCCGGGTTCACCACGACCGTGGTCAGCCCCTGGGCCAGCAGCGGCTCGGCGTGACTGAGTTCCTCCGTGGCCAGCCCCGGCCCCGAGTGCGAGTGCGTATCGATGAACCCCGGCGCGACGTAGAGGCCGGTCACGTCGAGGATGGTCCCGGCGGTGGCGTTACTCAGGTCACCCACCCCCGCGACGAGGCCGTTCCGCACACCGACATCGGCCACGACGGGGGGAGACCCCGTACCATCCACGACTCGGCCGCCCTGGAGGACGATGTCGTAGGGTGCGGGCGAACACGCGGCCAGGATGGGCACGGCAAGGAAGGCGGGGGCGGTCCACCTGACGGGCGGCTTCATCGTGTTCCTCCGGATGGCAGGGCGGGTGCGACGGTTAGATTGTGCATGTCGTCATGACTGCCGTCCATGCCTTGCCGCCGTCCACGTTCGCAGGGAGACCCCATGAGAAGTCGCCGGACCGTCTTGCTCGCCGCGGCGCTACCCCTGCTCGCGAGCCCGAACGTCGCCGCCCAGGTCACTCTGGGGGTCGGCGTGGGCGCCAGCTCATCGGAGTTGATCGTGACCGGCGTGGCGGTCGACTCCCAGGAGCCTCGCCGGAGCCCCGCAGTGTCGCTGTCCGTAGCGGTTCCCCTCTCCGAACGCGTCGGCATCGAGTTCGGCGCCGGTTACATCCGGCGCGGCTCCACGTCGACCCTGCTGCAGCTTGGCGATGTGGACTACAGGATCCAGTACCTGCAAATCTCGGCCCTGGGCAAGGCGAGTGCGCCCGTGATCGGCCAGCGTCTGTCGGTTCACTTCCTGGCGGGCCCAGCGCTCCGCCTCGAGACCTCTTGCGAGCGGGAAGCGCGACTCGTACTGCAACCGATCACGTTCCTGGTGGAGTGCGACGCTCCGGAAGCTGACTCGAGGACCGCGGCCATCGACTATGCAGTCCTCGGAGGCGTCGGCGCCCGCCTGGCCGCGACGTCCCGGCTGGGATTCAGGCTCGATTTCATCTACTCCCGCGGACTCCGCTCCTTCTTCGAGAACGAAACGGAGACGACCGCGAGGAACCGCGCCGTCACGCTCCAGGCCGGGGTGGACTACCGGATCGGCTAGCGGGCGGCTCGCGCTCAGCGCCCGGAGTCCCCCTCGCCACCCGGCACGATCGCGGCACCCTCCCAGTCGGGATCCGCCACCCCCACCTTCTCGCCCGTCTCGCCGTTCACCCAGATGCCGTGGATCCGCCCGAAGGCGCCGTCCCGCTCGACCTCCTGGACCTCCATGCCCCACGACTCGACTTCGGCGACCACCTCGGGCGGCCATCCGATCCCGGGCGACGTTTCCATGGCGATGCCCCCGTCGATGGGGTGCACCCGGGCCGCGGCCAGCGCATCGGGCAGGCTCATGCCCTGGTCCACCACGCGCAGCACGGCCTGCACGACCGCCGAGATGATCCTCGCGCCGCCCGCCGCGCCAAGAACCAGCACGGGCTCGCCGTCCCGCACGACCATCAGCGGAGAGATGCTGGAGCGCGCCCGCTCCCCGGGCTCCATGTAGCCCAGGTAGCCGCCGAGCGTGGCCGCGTAGAGAAAGCCCAGCCCCGGCGTCGCCACCTTGGAGCCGAGATTCGGACCGATGGTTTGGGTCAGCGCGACGTACATGCCGGCGCCGTCGGCGGCCGATAGGTGCGTCGTGTGCCCGTGCGCCGGCCCCCAGCCTGCATCGTCCCAGTCCGCCGCGGCCAGGCGCACGCCCCCGTTCGGACTGTAACCCGCTGCCGCCCGCGCCACCGCGCCCGGGACCTCCAGCTCGGCCGCCATGTCCGCCGCCCAGCCCTTGTCGGTCATGAAGGCCAGATCGCCGCTGCCGCTTCCCCGCGCCTCCGCGCGCTCCGAGAACGCCTTGGCCACCGCCGCACCCACCAGACCGGCCCAGCTGTCGTGATCCAAGGCGCTCATGTCGAAGTTCTCGAGCATGTGCAGGATTCCGATCGTGACCGCGCCGGAAGCCGGGATGTCCGTGCCCACGAGGTCGTAGCCGCGGTAGCTCCCTCGTACGACGGGGGCGTCCAGCGCCCGGTAGTCCGCCAGCGACCGCGCGGTCACGGCTCCTCCATGCGCCTCCATGTCCGCCACGATCCGCTCTGCGATCGGGCCCCGGTAGAACGCATCCGCACCGCCCTGGGCAATGGCGCGCAGGGTCGTCGCGAGATCGGCCTGGACGAAGAGGTCCCCGGCGGTGCGCGCTTCGCCGCCCGGCGTCAGGTAATGGGCGCGCGAGCCCTCGAATTCGGCAAGCTGATCGACGCCCGCCCCATGACGCGCCGCTTCGCCGGGGAGAAGCCGGAACCCCTCCTCGGCCAGCGTGATCGCCGGCTTCATGACCTCTTCCAGCGACTTCGTGCCACGCTCGCTCAGGAGCTTCGTGAGTCCGGCCACGGCGCCCGGCACACCCACCGTCGGATACCCGTACGATGCCTGCGGCGCGGTCTCCGGATCGTACGTCGAAGGGGCCTGGGTCGTCGCATCGATCCCGGCGAAGGTCCCATCGGGAAGGCGCAGCAGGACCTGGGTCCGGCCCCCGATGCTGTTCATCGACGGCTCGACGACCGACACGGCAAAGGCCGCCGCCACGGCCGCGTCCGCTGCGTTTCCGCCCGATCGGAGCATCTGCGCCCCGGCCTCCGCCGCCAGCGGCTGCGCCGCAACTACGACGCCATCCACCGAGGACGCCACCTGCGGCGGTGCGGCCGCCTGTTCCCCACCCGGGACGCTGTCCGCAGGGGCGCAACTCCACGCCACCAGCACGGCGAACGCGCCGACGGCGCGCCAATGTTTCCGGTCGAGCATCAGAAGGGCTCCCATCTGCTGAAGTATTGTGCCATCAACGCGGTCCCCGCCGGCAGGCTTCGCCCTCGAAGAGCAAACCGCGCGCCCAGCTCGAACGCGCCGGGACCGACATCATACAGCAGGGAAGGCTGGAATTGCACGAGCTCCCGCTGGAAGCCCGGAATCCGGATTCCCTCGGTCACGCCCGAGGCCCCATCCCATCCGTCCACTGCCAGCTTGTATCCGACCCGCCCCACCCTTCCCCCGAC
>VYAQ01000248.1 GCA_009844885.1 Gemmatimonadota bacterium | reverse complement strand
GCCCCCAACGAAACTCTCCCGGCCCCTCTCCCCGCCGTCCGTACACCAGCATCAGGTTCCCGTCTCTACGGAATCTGAAGAGCCTTCCCGAGAAGATGTCCGGTATGTAGAAGGACCCGTCGAAGGGGTCGATGACCGGCGTGTAGGGATTACCGATGTACAGGGTGTCGGCTTCCCGCAGCAGGATGCTGTCGATGGGCACCAGAGCCGGTCCCGCCGCGTCTGTGGCGGCGGTTTCGCCGGGTTTGGAGCCACACCCGTGGATCAGGATCATCCCGGCGAATGCGATTGCGGGCACAGCCTTTTCTCGTCGTCCATGCACTCGCCCGCCCGCCCTTGCCGTGGCTGCCGACCGAGCCCGAGCGGGTCGCCGCCTCCGAGGCGCGCGGGGGTCTCCTGCGCTCCTTCCTTTGCCGGTGGCTCCCGCCATCAATGCATGCAGATGTCGCAGGGCCCGGATCGCCATCGTTCAGCGCGCGCGGTAGTTGGTAGGAAGGGGCGAAGTCGAATCATAGGCAAGACGGGCTGGGCTTGCCAATTCGCCGGTCTCGAAATCATCCTCAGCGCCGAAAACATGCCCGCGCGCAGGCACACCGCTTCGCACTTCACCAGTGTCGATGAAACGAAGTTCAAGGCTCCGGACACGGACTTCGCGACCGTGACGAGAATCCATGCAACTTGCGGAGCCGGCTGGCTCGTGAGATCGGCGCTTCCATCTCATCCCTCTCGACGTACGCCATCAGCCCTCCCGGCCCAAACGCATTGGGGAGCCGGAGTTCGTCCGGTGAGAGCGTTTCGAAATACTGACCATCGGCGGTCAGAACGTCCGTCGGATCCCTCGCGCCATGCGCCTCGGAACGCTGCACCCAGATCCGGTCGTCGCTGTCCACCGCCAACCTGGAGATCACCGGGATTTCGCCAGCGAACGTGATCTGGGCCAACATCGCCTGCCGAATCTGTTCGGCTTGAGCGGGTGAAGCACCGCCTTCGCCCTGGAACAAGACCTGCAATCCTCCAGTGCCCATGCGGCGTCGTTCGGCTTCCCGTATCTCCTCCGTTACAGGCTCCGGATCAATTGGCCTTTCGAGCGTCCCGAGCACGGAGCCGCGCGGTCCGAGGAGCTTCACCCGATAGCCGGCCGAGTCGGCCACCGCAACTCGACCGTCAGAAAGGACGCCAACCCACAGACGTGGGCTGAAGACCGGCGAGCCAGAATTGGTGGCCTGCAAGGCCAGCCCCAGCAACGACCCCTCGCCAACATGGGATCCCCGTGCCGGGATCAACCTCTCCACGCCTTGTGCCGCACCCGCGTCGCCCGGTCCCAGTTCCGACGCCCGGTAGACGGTCGTCCTTTCTCCTTGACCGTCGTATACGTCAAGTGATCGCGCTCGACCGGAAGGCTTGACCACGATCCGACCGTCAGGGAGCGGGTGGAGCACCGTGGAATACGATCGTTCCGTCGCGTTCAGAGTGGTCCTGGGTCCAGTCGGCATCACCGTGGCCTCATCCGATCCGCTGAGGTCCGCAAACTGCTCGATGAACTCTCCCTCCCCATCGAACACCACAAAGGCGCGGTGGCCCCAATCGCGTACCACGATCCTTCCGTCGTGATGCACGGCGACCGCACCCGCGTCGCGAAACTCGCCCGGACCTTGGCCGCGCCTGGAGATCTGACGCAACAATCCACCGTCCGTTCCCACGACGGCCACGCGCCCCTGCTCCCAATCCAGCACAACGAGGTTGCCGGATGGGTCGAAGTGAACGTCGAATATCCGTGAGAAGGCGTCCCAATCCTCGGCTTCCCAGCCGCCGATGGTGAATACTTCCTCCGTGAGAGCGGTCAACGGGACGTCCGGGCCTTCAAGTTCGCCCACCACCCCTGCGGCGCCGTCGTTAGGCCCGTCGGCGGCACAGCCCACCGCAAGCAGCGCGGAGACAACGAAGGTCGCCCGGGCGATCACTCGGCCTATCACGGTTCGCACACGTACACCCCTGTTCTGTCGGAGACCGTGACCTGGACTTGGCCTGCAACCACGGTCAAGCTTCTGAGGCTCGGCAATCAAGGTCACAGATGATCGTACCAGTAGATACCCCGCAGCGCGATTCCGTCGGGTCCCGGTTGCCGCTCCACTAATACCGCCTGAGTGCTTGGAAGCGGTCGAACCCATCGCACGGTCATCGCTCCCGGCTCAGCGCACTCCGGCGGGCAGCCTGCGCACCACCACCATCGGCACGTCGAACTCGGCAAGCTCGATGAACGCCGCCAGTCCGTCCGGGCCGAACGCGTCCGGCATCTCCGTCGCGCCGGTCGAATAGGTTCCGACGTAGTCGCCTTGGTAAGTCAGGACGTCGATGGGTCCGTCATACTCCGGCTCCTCGCCCCTGCGCTGCACCCAGATGCGGCCATCCCAAGTGGTGGCAAGCGTGCGGAGCACGGGCACTTCGTGGTAGTACCTTGGTTCGAGTCGGAAGGTACCTCTGGCCGGAGGGCTGCCTCCTTCGCTTCTGCCCCGCACTCGCAACATTGTCGGTTCCGACGCCGCTTCCCTTTCGGCTGCCCGTCGTTCCTCATAGTCGCGCTGGACAGCCGGCGTAAGTGCCTCGGGCCGGAAGGGCCGCCGGATGATGCGCTCGACCATCCGCCCACCGGGGGGAGTGACCTTGAGCGCATAGGCGGACGAATCGGAGTGAGCGATGCCGCCGTCCGGCAGCACCCCCACCAAGAGGCGGGGCTCGAACAGGGCGGGAATGCTCATGCTCCCCAACATCTCTCGGAACTCGGCTGGGGCGTTGGACACGAAATCATCGATGTCGGGCTGTTGAGGCAACCATCCTTCGACCACCGTGTCCGTTTGAACTTCTTCGCCACCGAGCGAGATCCGTGTGACCGGGCGCGACGCGGTTTGGGCCGCTCCACCTCCGCCGCCGGAGGTTCGGATGCTGATGCTTGGGCCTCCGCCGAAGCCTCCGACAAAAACGGCGCCACCGCGCGGATCGGGCTGGATGTTCGCCGACGCCGTTACGTCACCGCGCTCGTCATCGGTGCGGACCATGCGCTGGAAGGCGCCCGACGCATCGAAGATCTGGTAGGCGCGGTGGCCGACATCGCTCACGACCGTGCTTCCGTCCCTCAATACCGCGAAGCCGACGGGCCGGTTGAACTCGCCGGGACCACCGCCCCACGATCCGAACTGGTGCCGGAAGCCGCCCGTGGAGTCGAATACCAAGACCCGCAGGTTGCCGGAACCCATTAGACTCATGGTCCCGTCGAACACGTACAGATTACCCGCGCCGTCGAAGGCCACCTTGTTCACTTCGCCGAACATCTCCCAGGACTCGCCTTCGAGCACGCCGACCCGGTAGACCTCCTCGAACGCGGGTTCAATGTGGGTGTCCCGGCTTGGAAGTTCGATGACTTCCTGAGCATGGAGGGCCGGGGATCCAAGGCCGAAGATGATCCCGACGCCCAGCCGGGAAACGCTCGCGGTTGTCATTCTGGGATTCTCCTGAAACAAGCGACATTGCCAATGCTTGGATGATCCAGACTCAATCTACGGTTGCCCTTTCCCGGCACGCTCCGGCTTGCCACCGCCAAAGCGACCATTTTCCCGGCAGCCAGCGCCCCGGTCGATCCTCAACGGCTCGGTCCAGAATCGCGGTCCACTAGTCAATCGGAATGAAGACCCGTTTCAGCGGGATCATCGCACGAGCCTCTGGCTCCATCCGCTCGTAGTGCTCCATCAACAACTCGATGAACTCGTCACCCTTGAGCGTGTTTACCGATGTCCCTTGTGGAGTCCGGTCCGCTTCGTACAGCGCCTCCCGCGTGAATCCGCCGGTCGAAACAAAGAGCCCCCTTTCCGGCAACCGGAGCGTGGCAATAATGTTCCGCATGTCCCCCACGCTCGCTCGTTGGCTTCGATGCTTCACTTGGACCTTGATCCGCGGTGAATCGAGCCCGAGGGCGTCGGACGTGGCTACGACATCCACGCCTCGATCCGGTCCCTTCTCCGTCCTGCGGGCGAAATAGCCCATGGAGAACCGCCTCGATCTGTTCGTCCGTCGGCTGGTCTTCCGGCGCCCATGCGATTACGCCGGAGGTGTACCTGTGCTCGAACACCAGAGTGTCCGCCACCGACGCCACCCGGTAGGGATCGCCCCGAAGAACCTCGACGCCTTCGCGCAGTTTTCCGGCCGCGTCTCGCTCCCCGAGGAGGTATTTGGCGGCCGCTCGCGCCGATCCGGTTCCGCGCGCCAGGAACTTAATGTGCATCGGCTTCCGGGCTCTCGGCGGGATCCAAGGTGCCGAGCGCCCGGTCGATGGAGACGAGATGGGCGATCACCTCGACGGCCTCGATGGCCTCCTTGTGGGTATTGGTCCACCGTGCGATCTGGTTGAGGTTGTTCCCGAGGCGCGTCAGTTCGCGGGTGCGCTCGCGCTCGACCTCGGCGTGCGCCAAGGTCCAGGTGCGGGCCCGGCCAATCGCCCGGCGCACCAGGTCCGACAGGGTCAAGCCCGCCGAGCGCGCCTTGGCGTGCCACTCGGCACGCTCCGCCTCGGTGGCGCGGACCTTCACCCAGACTGCGCGGCCGGCGCTCACGGTGCGCCGTTTCCGTTGTGGGGGTCACAGGGGGCACGGCCCCCCGCCAGCCCCTGCCGGGGACTCGCGGAGCGTGGCCCCAAAGGGTGGGCTGGCTGACAGGCAAAAGGCACGTTCGACAAGCGCTTGGGCCGTGGCCGTAACCGCTCCGATTCGGCCTGCCTCCTCGGCTCCGTCTACGGGTTCACACGC
>VYAQ01000380.1 GCA_009844885.1 Gemmatimonadota bacterium | reverse complement strand
CCCGGTCGAGGGACGACCGGGGCCGCTTGCTTCTCGACAGGAACCCGCTCAAGGGCCTCAGAAAGCCCACCGAGAAGAACCCGACTCGGGTGGTGCTCACGGAGGAGGAGTACCGGGCGCTTCTGGAAGTCTCCGGGCGGTTGGACTGGCGGTTCCGCGTTGCGCTCGTGCTCGCGCACGAAACCGGCCACCGGATCGGTGCCATCTGCCAACTTCGGTGGACCGACATCTCCTTCGAGGGCCGGGCCATCCTCTGGCGTGCCGAGCACGACAAGTCGGGGCACGAGCACGTCACGCCCGTTACCGCCGAGGCGCTCGAAGTTCTCGAAGAGGCGTGGAGGCGCAACCCCGGACCTGGGGAAGCTCCGGTGATGCCCGCGCCCAAGAGTCCGTCGAAGTGCATGGGATCCGCGCTGGCGCAAGGGTGGTGGGTCAGAGCCGAGAGGCTGGCGGGGCTGGAGCGCAAGCCGGGAAGGGGCTGGCACTCGCTTCGGCGGAAGTTCGCCAGCGACCTGATGGACCAGCCGCTCAAGGTGCTGTGTGAGCTGGGAGGCTGGAAGACGGCCAAGACGGTGCTTCAGTGTTATCAGAAGGCAGATGAAGGACAGCTTCGGAAGGCGCTGGAAGCCCGCAGACGGTCTCGCGGCTAGCTCCGCAAATCGGCGGGAGTCAAACGGCTGGAATCCGCTCGTCCGATCTCGTAAGTTAAACATCCATAGGAAGATGCGAATTCACTCCCGTCCGCCGGACGGGCGACTGCTGGCGTATACCCAGGGCAGGGAAGTACTCGTCCGTGAACTGCGCGGCGACGATGTGCGGGGTCTGGGCCTCGCGCCGAGTCAGGTGCGCTACGTGACCTGGCACCCGGACAGCCGGCGCCTGCTGGTGCACGAACGCTCGTTCGACCGGCGCAGACAGGGCTGGTTTCTGTATGACGTGGTCTCGGGCGCCAAGGAGGCGCTCTGGACGAACGGATACAGTGCCGAACTGCCGCCGCGGGACGCGTTGCTCGAACTCGCATGGACCCCCGATGGCGCGTCGGTGGTGGGCGTCGTACGGAGTTCGAACGGGTCGCGGGTGTGGAGAATCGGCGCGGCGGGCGACTCCGGGGAGGTCATCGCGGAGGGTGGCAGGCTTTTCCTCCCGGTCGTCTCGCCGACGGGCGTGGCGGCCTGCATTGAGCGCGATCTGGGCGTGCAGCACCTCAGTTATCCGTGCGGGGACGACCCCGTCACGTGGCTCGACGGGCATGAGCCGTACGGCCACGTGGCGTTCTCTCCCGACGGGTCCGAGATCTACTATGCGGCCCCCGATGGGGAAGGCGTCCTGGAGCTGTGGGCGCGGCCGGTGGGCGGAGGTCCCGCGGAGCTTCTCGCGACCGCCGAGCGGGACGTGTACGGCCCCGGGGTCACGACCAATGGCGACATCGTGTATCGAAGCCAGTACTACATGGTGACGCTGTCGGCCGTCCCGGCTGGCGGGGGCGCAGTCACTCCGATCACCACCTTCCAGTCCGAGACGCCTACCTGGAGCCCTGCCGGCGACGAAATCTCGTTCACCTTCGGACGCTGGCGCGTCGCCACCGACGACGTGAACTACCCCGACATCGACCAGCACATCGGGATCGTCGACGTGTCCTCGGATTTGCCGAAGGCGAAACCGGACCGGGTGGTGCGCAGTTCCTACTCCGAGGATCAGGGCATGCACTGGTCGCCCAACGGCCGCTGGATCGCGTACCACAGCCACATCGACGGCACGGACGACATCTATCTCATTCCGGCGGACGACCCGTCGTCGCCGCGTCTGATTTCCGCGCACGGCCACGAGACCGGCTGGCCTCGCTGGTCCCCGGATGGCAGGTGGGTTTCCTTCCCCAGCTACACGCGCGACGCCGCGGGAGCGCGGAAGAGCTTCCTGTACGTGATCCCGGTGAACCAGGAAACGGGGGAGACGCGGCCACAGCAGATCGTGGACATGGGTGACTTCCCGCACGATGCCCTGCAGGCCGAGTGGACTCCGGATTCGCAGGCGCTGGTTTTCGAAGCGGCGGAAGGCGCGGGAAACAAGGCGCTGTACGTGGTCGAGCGCTCGGGCGGCGTCCCTGAGCGCTTCCACGAATGGAGCTCCGACCAGGTTCACTCGGGCATCGCTGTGTCCCCGGACGGTGAATGGGTGGCCTATATCGGTCCGGGCACGGACGGCTTCTTCCAGGTCCACAGGGTGCCCTTCGGCGGCGGACCCTCGGAGCAGTTGACGACGGATCCGACACGGAAGACGCAGCCCGCGTACGATCCGACCGGGAGGATGCTGGCGTACACCGTGTTCAACTACGAGTCCAGGTTCTGGCGCCTGCGGCGGTAGCCCGCCGATTCAGGATCGAGTGGACTGCGCGGCCACGGGCAGACTGCGTCCCGCGCTTACAGCCTGCGCATCCCGCCGGTTACCTCGACATCCACATCCACACCGGCGGCGCTGCGGGGCAGCCGTCGACGCAACCCCTCGTCTTCCTTCTCCAGATAGACCTTGATACAGGGCTTGCCGCGCCGCAGTCCGATTGCCGTGCCCACCACGCCCTTCATCCCCATCACCTTGCGGGTGACCTGCCTGCGCGCGCGCTCCACGGAGTCGTCCACGGCCTCAGTTGCCGTCGATCGTGACGTCGAAGCGCTGCAGCACCAGGTCGATGGGGTTGGCCAGCGTACTGGTCTGACTGCCCGCGAAGAGCAGGGCGACGGGATGGCGCGCCTCGTCGTCGCTTCCCGCCGAAACGATCAGTGAGCCGGAGTCGCCGGGGCCCGAGAAGTTGCCGCCCGATATCACGATCTGCCCGGTGAAGCGGGCGGTGTTGTCGCGGAAGCCCACGTTCATGGTGGCGTTGATGCCGCTGATGCGGCTGTTGGTGTGCCCGGTGGTGCGTCCGTACTTCTGCACTTCCATGCCCAGCCGCGCCTTGACGGTCTCGCTGCGCGGGGTTCCGTACCCGTTGCCCGGCGTGCTGTTGCCCAGCTGGTCGATGGTGGTGGTGGCGATGGCCGCGTCGATGGTGTTGGCGGGACACGTCGGGAATGGCGAACAGAACCTGATCGGTTCAAAGTCGTGCAGCGTGCCGATCGCGTCGGTGGGGTTGACGCCTCCGTCGACCGTGCCCGGTTGCAGGACGTGGTCGCCGAGCTTGGCCGCGTTGCGGTTGGCGTAGACGTGGTTGTTGCTGAGCGCGTACACGTTCGATCCCGAAACGACCCGGGCGGCGATGGTGCCGGCGGTCACGTCGAACTGTCCGGTCGAGACGCCGATGGGGACGGGTCGGGGGAAGGATTGTCTGGGATCGGTGGACTCGCTCTCGTCGGTGCCGTTCACCGGATCGCCTCCGGATGTCGGCATGTCGCCGAGGGCCCGGAAGGCACCGGTCACCTCGGTCACGTATCCGTGCCCGTCCAGGCTTGCGGGGAGCCCCAGGATGCCGGCGCTTGCCAGGTACACCTTGACGATCGGGCGGCCGTCCAGGCCGATCGAGACGGCGGTGCCGGCCACTCCGGGTATGTCCAGAAGATCGGGGTTGTGCAGTTCCTGGAGCGCCATGGCCGCGGTCAGATCGCCGTGCGCGAAGGCCAGCAGGGGGTCTCCGGTGTCCGCGGGTCCCCCCGCGGGGCGAAAGAAGACGAGATCCAGCGCGATGGCCGCGACCAGCGTCGCGCAGCGGGCGAATCGCTTTCCGGACATGCGCACAACCTCCTTGCCGTCGCAAGTTCCCATATATCCGATACCGTGCGAACCCCCGGAAGGTTTCCCCGAAGGCGCGCCCGCGCCACCCCCCGACCGCGCCGCAGCCGGCAACCTCTCATTCATCCGGGAACAGTTCGCCCTGATGTTCCCCCGTATCCGGAGGGAAGCGGCGCAGCCCGGCGCGCCTGCCGTCCCACCGCACGGGCATCGGAATGTCGACGTAGTTGTCGATGGCGGGGTGCGCACACGACCGCAGCATCCCTGTCGCGGCCGTCTGGGGGTCCTCCAGCGCCGACGCCACCGTGTGGATGGGCGCGGCCGGGACGCAGTGGCTGCTCAGCAGCTCGAGCAGGCCGTTCACGGAGTGGCGCCGCGTCCTCGCGGCCACGATCTCCGCGAGACGCCGGCTGTTGGCCACCCGGTCCGCATTCCGCGCAAAGTCGGGGTCCTCGGTCAGATCCAGCTCGAGCGCGCGGCACAGGCGCCCGAAGATGTCGTCGTTGCCCGCGGCGATCATGACCGACCCGTCGGTACACGGGAATGCTTCGTACGGGGCGATCATCGCGATCGACGTGCCCATGGGCCCGGGGGGCTCGCCGGTAGCGAGGTAGCTGGTCAGGTGGTAGGACATCCACGCGAGCGACGTGTCCAGCAGCGAAGCCGTGACGTGGCAGCCGCGCCCCGTCCGCTCCCGTTCCATGAGGGCTCCCAGGACCGCGATCGCAGTCCAGGTGCCCGTACCGAGATCGACGATGGACGTGCCGACCCGGACCGGCCTTCCGTCCCGCTCCCCCGTCACGGACATCAGACCCGACCGTGCCTGCATCAGCGGGTCGTAGCCGGGGTCGTCCCGGAGCGGCCCCTCGAGCCCATGCGAGGTCACCGACACGTATACGACCCGTGGGTTGCGGTCCCGGATCCGGTCGTATCCGATCCCGAGCCGGTCCGCCACTCCGAACCGCAGCGCCTGGATCACTACGTCGGCCTCCGCCGCGAGCTCGCGGGCGCGCTCCCGGCCGCCGGGCGTCTTGAGATCGAGGATCACGCTTCGCTTGTTGCGGTTGACCGCCTGAAAGAGGTGACTGTTGCCGCCGATGAACGGTGGCCCCCACCCCCGCGCCGGGTCTCCGCCAGGGGGCTCCACCTTGACCACGTCCGCTCCGAGGTCGCCCAGGATCTGGGCCGCGTAGGGGCCGGCGAGGTTCTGTGAGAAATCCACGACGCGCACCCCCGAGAGGGGCGATATTTCGGGCCTGGATGCGTCGATGTCGGTCACTGTGGGGTCCGCTCCCCTTGCTGGCGTGTGGTCGGCGAAGCTTTTTTGCAGTAACGCCCGTCATGAAGGATACAGGAAGAATATGGAGACGATTCGAATCCCCAACAGCGCGACGTACTCTCCGGTTTCGCTTACCGACCTGATGTTCGCGGCGCCGCTCGCCTCGAGGCTCCTGATGGGAGCGACCCTGCCGGGCCGTCTCGTCCAGGCTGCCGCGGCCGGCGCGTACGCGGGCAGCGTGCTCAGCGACTGGGCGTCGCGCCGCGGTGTCCGCAAGATCGACTTCCTTGAGACCTTCGGGTCCGATGTCAAGCACATGGACGAGATGCCCGAGGCCCGGCGCTTCGAGGACGTCGAGCGCTTTTCAGCCGAACTCATGTCGATTCACGAGCCCGTCCGGCGCGAGCGGGACATCCTGGCTGGCGACGTGAACGAACGCCTCACCTCGTACATCGCGTCGATCGCCGGACAGCGCGTCGAGACCAGCAACTCGGTGCGGGAGATGACACTGGCGCGCCTCATCATGCCCTTCGCGGTCGGGAGCTGCGACATCCTGTCGGGGGACATCGCCGTGTTTCGCAGCACCGGTGTCTTCGAGCCCCACATCCTGGCCCACGAGTTTTGTCATCGAAAGGGCTATCTCAAGGAACTCGAGGCACAGGCCCTGGCGTATCTGGCGCTGGAGGGTTCACGGGATCCGCAGCTTCGCCAGGCCGCGCTGGCGGAGCGGGTGTACCGGAACCTCCGCGTGCTGGACCGCGACGATCCCGGGCGCTATGGCGAGCTCCTGGATGCCACGCCCCTCTCGGGTACCGTGCTCGAGGACTTTCGGCGTCTTCGTCCCCCCGATCAGCGCCCCAACGCGTTCACGACCGCGATGCGGGAACTGTATGACTCCCGCATGAAACTCACGGGTCAGAACGGGCTGTCCGACTACGACCTGGGCTTCACCAACTTCCTCTACACCTACGAGAGCGCCGGCCGCCAGGGGTGACCGCCGGGCGCTACGGGCGGCCCCCGACCGCCCACCGAATCGTCAGGCCTGGGGTGTCAGCCCCGAAGGTACCCGGCATGGCCTGAAACCGAATCCGGTCCAGGGTCAGCGGCACCCATGCCTGGCGCCTCACAAAACGGCTCAACGCCACACCGGCCACCACGCCGACTCCGGCGCCCAGCGCCAGCCCGCGCATCGCGGCGGCTCCCGCGGAGCTGTCATCCGGACAGGTCGTGAGCTGCAGTCCCACTTGCAGCGCCTCCTGGTTGACCCGGCACTGATCGTGCCATCCCCAGGCGAACGTGGCTCCGGCCGCGGCCGAGACCACCGACATCACGAGCACCGAGCGTTTCGTGTCGCGCACGGCTGCGCGGCGCTCGACCAGCGGCTGCTCGCCGAGGGGAATCCAGTACACGGGTTCGTTGCCGGTCTCGAAGAGCAGAGTGTCGCCCCGCATCCCGACGACGTTGCCTTCGATTACCACGGGGAGGAGCCGAGGCGGCGAGGCAGGCCCCCCTCGGAGCACGGTCGCGCCGGTGATCCTGACGAAGGATCCCATGTTGAGGTCGTGAACGTCCCGTTCCTGGGCCGCCAGTGCGCCTCCGGGGAGCATGAACAGCTCGGCGAGCACAACCGCCAGCCGTATCGGGCGGAATGCTCTCTTGTCGTTCTGTTGGCGCATGGCCTTTCCCGGTTTCGCCGAGCCCTTCGCCGCGGGCTGTCAAAGATAGGGCCGGAGCCTGGGGTCGATCGACAGGATGACTTCGAAGCTACCGCCCGGCAATCCCCACGCGCCATCGATTCGCAGAATATCGTACAGTGTACCCAGGCCCACACCGCCGTATCCGCGCAGCCCGCCCGTGGATGTGACCCCCCAGTCCTCGCGGAGAGCGTCGGAGGTCGACCCCACCACTCCGGCACCCGCCAGGAGTCTTGCGGTCAGCCATCCCGGGACCAGGGCGAATGCCGCTTCTCCGGTTGTCATGACGAAGCGGTGCCCGCCGAATGCACGGAAGCCGTGGCCCGGCAAGGTGCCGCGGCCGCCGACGAAGAACAGCATTTGTTGCGGTAGGGTGCCCCACGCCGTGCCGGCTTCCGCCTTCAGGTTCACTCGCCGCGAGAGGTCCCGGGCGGCGAACCTGGTGTCCAGCCGTGCCAGCAGCGTCAGATTGCCGCCGCCGTCCCAACGGCCCAGGGTCGCGACGGCGGCGGCTTCGGCGCCCCAGGTCGGCACTCCGGCCCATCTGTACCGCAGCTGACTATCGGCCCCGACGAAGACGCCCTCGCCGACGGGGCGCAGCGGACGCTGATCCGCGGCCGACCCCAGCCCCCGCGTCCAGAGGGTGGAGGCTCCGCTCAGTCCCTCTACCCGGCCGCGGATGGTGATCGAGGCGCCGTCGCCGATCTCGCGTTCGACACCCAGTCGGAGCCCGGAGGCGAAGTAGGGGTCGGTGTAGTCGACGCCGCGCAGCAATGTGGAGAGCGTATTGACCGCTCCCGAGGTGGCCGTGCGGGGACCCGCGTCCCGCAGCTGACGGTCGTAGAGATCGATGGTGGTCGTGGTCAGGCCGTCTTCGGTGGTCAGGCGGGCGCGCAGCGTGCCGGAAAACGTGCCGGGGGAGGATTGGTATCCGGCGAGCGCCACCAGCCTGAACCTGTCACGGGGGGCGAACGAAGTTCCCAGCCCGAAGTGCATCCCCTCCGCGCGGTTGACTCGAAGGACCGAGGAGACCGCGTCCGCATGGACCCGCATGCGCGGCAGTCCGCTGACCAGGCGTGTCCGTGCCTGGCGCCGCACCTCGGCCTCGATCCGGGCCATGCTCACCGGTGACAGCCCTTCCTCCGCCATGCGGTCCATGAGCCCCGCGCGGAACGCGCTCGAATCGGCCGCACCGTAGGGCACCATCGTCACACGGGGTCCCCGGAAGAACCCCGGCTCCATCACCGGATCGAACTCGTAGCCCGTCACCTCCAGCGTCGCCCGGATCACCGAACCCACAGGGAGGTCGAGTTGCGGGATCTCGCGGCGAACCTCGACCACCTGTCGGTAGGGGAGCCACAGCGTTTCCTCCCAGAGCGCGTGCTCCAGCCGGACCGTGATGCGGTCGCTGCGGGGATCCACATAGGAGGCCGGCGTGAAGGTGAACAGCATCCGTACGAGCGCCCCGGTATCCGCCTCGACGAACACGCTCCCGATAAGCGCCGGAGTCGCCTCGTCGCGCGGATGCACCTCGAGTTCGTACACCTTGATCGGGCCCGGCAGGGTGGGCGCGCTGACCGTCAGCGAGTCGACAATGCGATAGTGATACGTGTCCTCGCCTTCGCTGCCGAGAGGATGGGGCACGTCGCGCACATCGCGTCCCTCGCCGATCGCGATCCGATCGCCGAACCCGTTCTGGACCGCGGTCAGGCGGTCGATGTAGTACCGGAAGTCCTGTATCGGCAGAAGTTCCTGGCGCCGGAGCCCGCGGATGACCTGGCGTGTCCGTCCATCGCCGCTGCGGAAGAGGTCCACTGCCACCTGGTCGACCCGCATGGGGACGGGTTCGCCGCCGTCGTCACGGTCCAGGTAGAAATAGACGTGCCCCTCGGCTCGCGCCTTGTAGGCCACCGATGCGGACGGCAAGGGCGGAGATTCCCGCAACTCGCGCGCCTGACGCACGAGCGAGAGGACTGCGGGGGTGTCGAACGCGGGCTCCTGAGCGAATGCGGACTCGGGCGCGAATGCGAGGGGGGCAGCCACGAAGATGCACGCGAGGGCGGCGATTCGGCGAGACCGTGCTGACTGACCGCGCGCACGGCGGTGGCAGCGCGAACGGCTGCCGCGGGCTGTCAGGTGACGTCGCTGAGCGAGAGCCCGTTCTTCCGTAGGAATGCCGCCAACCCCATCTTGTCGATTGACCGAAGGGCGGAAGTGGAGACCTTGATCCGGACCGACCTGTTCAGCTCGGGGACGAAGATCCGCTTCGTCTGCAGGTTCGGCAGCTGCCGCTTCTTGGTCTTGTTGTGAGCGTGGGAGACGTTGTACCCGGTCAGGGGCCGCTTCCCGGTGATGTCGCACTTGCGGGACATCGTGATCCTCCGTTTGTACCCCGAACGCCTATTTTTCTTCCCGGAACAGGACGTGACGCCGCAGCACCGGGTCGTAGCGCCTGAGTTCCAGGCGCTGGGGGTTGTTTCGCTTGTTTTTCGTGGTGGTGAAGCGATAGGGACTTTCCGTGCTGGACATCTTGACCATCACTCGCGGTCCCTTGCCCGACTTCTTCGCCATGATATCTCCTTGTCGAACCGACCGACCAATAAGATAGCCCGTTGACCGAAATCGTCCAGACTGGGTAATGTTAAGGTCTGTACACCAAGTGGCGGTCCCCGACCAGGCGGTGGTCCCCCGACCCCGGACCGGCGCACCAGCCCGGAAGACCGACGCACCAGCCCCGGAACAGCAAGTCGTGAAGAAAGACATTCATCCCAACTATCGGCCCGTCGTCTTCCAGGACGTCTCGACGGGCTACTCCTTCCTCACCCGCTCCACCGTGTCAACCAAGCGGACCATCGAGTGGGAGGACGGGAAGGAATACCCGCTCGTCACCCTCGAAGTCTCGTCGTCGTCGCATCCCTTCTACACGGGTACGCAGCGGCTCCTCGACAGCGCGGGGCGCGTGGAGCGCTTCCAGCGCCGGTACCGGAACAAGGGAAGCTAGCCCGGCCTGTCGCCGGTGCCGACGTCCGTCGAAGGCGAACACCGGGTGGAGGATCAACGGCAAGCGCCCCCGGGGACCGATCACCTCGTCTACGCGGTTCCGGACCTCGCATCCGGTGTACGTGATGTCGAGGCGCGCCT
Organism: Gemmatimonadota bacterium; assembly: GCA_009844885.1. Lineage (GTDB taxonomy): Bacteria > Gemmatimonadota > Gemmatimonadetes > Longimicrobiales > Gaopeijiaceae > Bin94. Next base: position 10,926 of record VYAQ01000380.1, on the reverse strand, counting down.
CGGGGTGCGCCTGACGCTCGGCGGCAGCCACCCGGGACTCGGAACGCGCAACTTCCTGTTGCGAATTGCCGGCCGCGTGTACCTGGAGGTCGTGGGCCCGGACCCGGAACAACCGGCGCCGCCCGGCGGCCTGTGGCTTGCCCGCGGCCCGGCCCCGCTGCCGGCTCTGGTGACCTGGGCGGCCCGCTGCGACGACCTCGCCGCGCTGGCTGCGGGGCCGGGCGGCCACCTCCTTGGCCCCGTGCGGTCCATGTCCCGGGCCAGGCCCGATGGCGAACGCATCGCCTGGACGCTCACAATGCCCGGCGACCCGCCTCCATGGCACGGCATCGTCCCCTTCTTCATCGACTGGGGCGACACCCCCCATCCGTGCGCCGACCTTCCCGACCGGGGCGTCCGTCTTGTCGGGCTGCATGGGCGCCATCCCGATTCGACCGCGGTGCGGCGCGGACTGGATCAGCTTGGAGTCGAACTCGGCGTGACGGCGGGGCCGGCGGGGCTCGTCGCCGAACTGGAGACGCCGGCCGGCGACCGGATCACGCTCTGACGGGCGGGCGGGTCACGCCTGGATGCGCGACCGGGTCACGCTCGGACCCGCTGGTGGGTCGTACTCCGACCCGCTCCCGCCTCAGCGTCCCTCTTCGACCTGGGCGTATGCATCGTGCTCGTGGATCGACTCGAGATTGACCACGTGCACCCTGAACCAGGTCACCCTTCTCATGTCGCGCAGGCGCAGCGTGATTTCCCGCACCAGGTCCTCCACGAAGCGCGGGTTGTCGTAGGCCCTCTCGGTCACCCACTTCTCGTCCGATCGCTTGAGCACGGGGTAGAGGTCGCACGAGGCCGAATTGTCGATCAGCTCCACCAGGTCCTCGATCCACAACTCGTCTTCGAACCGCGTCTGCACCGTGACGATGCCGCGCTGATTGTGGGCGCCGCGCGCGCTGATCTCGCGGGAACAGGGGCAGAGCGTCGTCACGGGAACCTTGACCGTCAGCACGAAGTCCTCTTGCGGGCCGCTCGAAGCGTCGAAGGCGCAGTCGTAGGACAGGAGTCCCGCGGCGCCCGTTACCGGCGCCCTTTTCTCCATGAAATACGGGAAGGATATCCGCAGGTGCGCGGTCTGAGCGTTCAGGCGCTCGCGCATCGTGCGCAGGATGGCCGGGAGCGCCTCGACCGAGATTTCGCCGTCGTACGAGTTGAGGATCTCCATGAACCGGCTCATGTGGGTCCCCTTGAAGTGTGAGGGGAGGTCCACCGACATATCGACGCTCGCGACCGTGTGCTGGGCGGTCTTGCGCCGGTCCTTCACCGCGATGGGAAAACGGATGTTCTGGACGCCCACCTTCGCGATGGGAACCTCTCGTCCGTCCCGAGAGGCCTGCACGTCGGCAAGCGCGGCCGTCTGAGGAGTCCTGGTCATATGCGATCCGATGCGCCGGCGGTCTCCGGCTCGGCCAGTCGTTTGTCGTCGATGATCCGCATCTTGCGTTCGACGACGGTTGCCAGGTCGATCGCCCGGCTGTTGGCGAAGTTCAACAGCGCGATGCACACATCGGCGGCCTCGTCGTCAAAGGCGGCGTCCGCGACCTCGCGTCCCTTCCACACCTTCTTTTCGAGATTGGCCAGCTCGCCGGTTTCGCCGGCCAGCTCCAGGGCGAAAAAACGGGGGGGACGCTCCGGGAAGGCGTCCTCCTGGTAACGCCTGAACTCGTTCTGCAGGGCGCGGAGTCCGCCATAGCTTGCCGGGAGTTTCTCGCTGGCGGCATCCCGCATGGGGCTGTCTGTCATGGGAATCGCGTCCGTGTCTGCCGGGCGGCGGGTCCGCCCGCGCCGTGAAAAAATGCCACAAACCCTGCATATTGTCGAACATGAACAAGCAAGAGGAAGGACGGGACACCGCAGCGGGGCGCGTCGGGGACGAGTCCGCGACGACACCGGTGAGGATCGGGATCGTTGTGGTCTCGGACCGTGCGTCCCGTGGCGAATACGAGGACCGTGGCGGGCCCGCCGTGCGGGAATACCTGGCGGACGTGCTGGTGACTTCGTGGCAGGCCGAGGTCCGGGTCATACCCGACGAGCGTGACCTGATCGGGACCACGCTGGTGGAACTCGTGGACGACGCGGGGTGCTGCCTCGTGATCACGACGGGGGGGACCGGGCCCGCGCCCCGGGACGTCACGCCCGAGGCGACCGCGGCGGTGCTGGAGAAGGAACTGGCCGGGTTCGGCGAGGCCATGCGTGCCGTTTCGCGGCCTCATGTCCCGACCGCAATCCTGTCGCGCCAGACCGCCGGCGTGCGGGGGTCGGCCCTGATCATCAACCTGCCGGGCTCTCCGAAGGCCGTCCGCGAGTGCCTGGATGCCGTGTTCGCTGCGGTGCCCGACTGCGTGGATCTGATCGGGGGACCGTATCTCGAGACGGACCGCTCGCGGGTGGTGGCCTATCGGCCGCACGGACCTTGATTTCCCCGTCCGGTTCCATGAGCTTTAAGGGCTGGACGGCGTGTCCGCGCCGCCGCGCTTGAACGTCAACCCTCGAGAAACCTTCGATGGCCAAGAAGGGCAAGCTGCAGAAGAACGACCGGCGTGAGAAGCTGGTCGCCAAATACGCCGAGAGGCGGCGTGAACTGACCGCGGTCATGAAGGACGTCGACGCGTTGCCCGATGAAAAGCGACAGGCCATGGCGGCGTTGCAGGCGCTGCCCCGCGACTCCGCCGCCGTGCGCTACCGCAACCGCTGCCAGATGACGGGGAGGCCGCGCGGCTTCATCGGCAAGTTCGGGATCTCCCGCATCGCGTTTCGTGACATGTCGCTGCACGGCCTGATACCGGGGGTCCGGAAGTCATCCTGGTAGTTCGGCCGGGCCCGGACCAAGGGGGGCCTGCGCGGAGCTCGCTGGTTCGATCGCGTCCGTGCGAGCGTACCCCGCGATCCGGTCCGCCATCAGCTCCAGCTCCCTGCGGCGTTTGACGCCGAGCTTCTTCATCCAGCGGCGGACCGCCGCGTAGATCCCGCCGATGGCTCCGACCGGGAACAGCGTGGCGAAGAGCGCCGAGCCGAGAACCGCCAGTCCAACGGAGATGCCGACGCCCAGGCCGACCCCCATGCCGGCGCCCACGACGAGCCCCAGGTGCGCGGCCGCGGCCGTCCCGTGGAGCCGCTCCTCGGCGCGGATTCGGGTCTCGCCGCGACGCGATGACACCGTCACCTGCAGGGAACTCTGGTGGTCCATCGTGTCGGACTTCCACATCAGCGTGCGACCCACCATCGACGGGTTCCCGGAGCCGGAAAACGCCCGCTGTATCTCCATGATCGCCTGCTCGAACCCTTCGCCCGGGAGTTCGCCGGGCACGACCCGCTCGACGGTGATCGTCAGTTCGGTCCCGGCAAGCCTGGCCGCGAGGCCCGATGGCCTGGACCGTTCGATGCCCGCCGCGGCTTGCTGAATGTACCTCGGGTGGATCCCCGCCTCGGCGGCGACTTCCTGCAGATCGGCCAGCGTCAGACCTCCGGCATCATCCCCGTATTCACGGACCGACTCCTGCTTCTGGAGTTCCGCGGCCCGTTGCAGGAGTTGCCTGACTTCCTTGTCGCCGTAGCGGCGAACGGGCGCGGGCAGATCGGATGACACGTTTCGAAGGTGTGGTGGTCGCAGGTAGTTTGGCCGGGGATCGTGACCGATGAGTCTACAACCGGAGGCCACGGAAAGGCGAATGGACGAGGCGACGGGTCGGGGTCGGCGAATCGGCAGGTCGTACTACGACGAGACCGCGTATTTCGATGCGGCCGAGCACCTCGTGGACCTCGAAAGCCGCTTCCAGCGCTATCGGGTCGCCAAGGTGAGCGGGCTGTACCCGGGACGGCCCACGGACCGGGTCCTGGACATGGGGTGTGGGTGGGGCACCATCAGCTATGCGCTTGCGCCCAGGGTGCGGGAGGTGGTGGGCGTCGATTTCTCCGAGCGTGCGGTCGCGGGATGCAACGCGCGCGTCTCCGTTCACGGGGTCGACAACGTGGTGTTTCAGGTTGCGGACGCGCGGGCCACGGGGCTGGAGGCGGGCTCGTTCGAAGCGGTGGTGGCGGCCGACCTGTTCGAGCACCTCTACCCGGACGACTCGGAGGCCGTCGCGGCCGAGGCGTTTCGCGTGCTGGCGCCAGGAGGCGTGTTCGCGGTGTGGACGCCGTGCCGGAGCCACATCCTGGAGGTGCTGAAGAACAACGACATCATCCTGAAGCGGGATGTGAGCCACGTGGACTACAAGTCGATGGCGCGCGTGAAGGGGCTCATGACCGGGGCCGGATTCCGGATCGAGCGTGCCTACTTCGCCGAGTCGCACCTGCTCGGGCTGAGGGCGCTGGAACGGACCCTGCAGCGCTGGGTGCCGCTGCTCAGGCGCAGAATCGCCGTGCTGGGGCGGAAGCCGTGAGGACCGCACTGACCGATCACGCCGGGATCGAGGTGCCGCTGATCTGCGGCGCGATGTACCCGTGCAGCAATCCCGAACTGGTGGCGGCCGCATCGGAGGCGGGTGGCATCGGGATCCTGCAGCCGGTCAGCCTCACGTATGTGCACGGCTACGACTTCCGGGAGGGTCTGCGCTACATGCGGCGCCTGACCGGCAAGCCGATCGGTATGAATGCGCTGATCGAGAAGGCGTCCCGGAGATACCACGAGCGCATGGTGGAGTGGATCGACATCGCGCTCGAGGAGGGGGTGCGGTTTTTCGTGACTTCGCTCGGCAAGCCCAGGTGGGTGGTGGACCGGGTCGCGCCGCACGGCGGCATCGTCTATCACGACGTCACGGAGCGGAAGTGGGCGCTCAAGGGGCTCGAGTCGGGAGTCCACGGCCTCATTGCCGTCAACCGGCGCGCGGGTGGACACGCCGGCCCCCTTGGGGTGGAGGAGCTCTTCGCAGAGGTGGGAGACCTCGGTGTGCCGGTTGTGTGCGCTGGCGGAGTCGGCACGCCGGACGAATTCGCGCGTGCTCTATCGCTCGGGTACGCCGGCGTCCAACTGGGCACGCGCTTCATCGCCACGCGCGAGTGCACGGCATCGCACGCGTACAAGCAGGCCATTCTGGACGCGGCGGAGGACGACGTGGTCCTGTCGGAGAAGCTGACGGGAATCCCGGTGTCCGTCCTGAACACCCCCTACATTCGGCGCATGGGTCTGAAGGCCAGCCCGCTCGCCAGGCGCCTCCTGCGGAACGGCCGCACCAAGCACTGGATGCGGCTCTTCTACGCGGTCAAATCCTTCTGGCAGCTGAAGCGCTCGCTGACCGACGAGGAGCGGGAGCTGTGGCAGGCGGGCAAGAGCGTGGCGGGGATTTCGGGGATCGAAGAAGCTGGCGAGGTGGTGCGGCGCTATGCGGCGGCCGCCGTCAGGAGCGAATCCAACGCGCTGGCGTAGACGCTGCTGCCGAGTGCGGTCGGCACCGCATGACTGAGCCGCCCCGCTTAACCGCCGGCGGGCGAAACCGGGCCCGCCAGCCTTACCGGCCGATGCCGGCGCCGACCGTATCCGGTCGGGCCGCGCCGGGATCCGGAAGCGTATCGGCGGCGGGGGTGCCGCCGCTCTCCGGGCCTGGAGCGCCGTCGCCGGATTCGCCCTCCTCGTCCGGCTGCGCCACGACGGTGGTCGTGTCGAAGAGTTCGAAGCGCATGGAAACCGGGACAACCTGGTTCCCCACGCGGACCATGGGCTCGGCCGCGAATCCCTCCGCCGGCTCCAGTGCGTCCTCCGTGTAGCGGCTGCCCGGGTTCCAGAGCACCCACTCCATGATGCCGAGGTCGTGTGCGGCCTGGATCTGCGCGCGCACTTCCGGGGCCTCGTAGCGCGGCGGTCCAAGGGTGAAGTCCTGGAGCCACGGACGGGTCGCCCCGGCGCCCTCCAGTGCGGCGGAGCGCTCCAACGCGTCCCGGAGCGCCTTGCGCACGATCTCGTAGGGATGGGCGTTGGGTTCCTCGAAACCGTAGCTGCCCTTCCAGTAGTGACTCGGGTAGACCATCGGCAGCGCGACATCGACGACATCGATGAAGGACTCCCAGACCTGTCCGATTCCAACGTCCCGGGTCGCCGAAGTGGTGACCCCGAACACGTCCGCGGTGACATCGACCTCGAGGTCCGCGAGTGCGTCGCGGCTGTACGCCAGGAACTCGCGGATGGCGGTGGTGCGCGGCTGTCCGTTCCGGCCCGGGAAGTGGGCGCGACCGAGTGCCGACGCGGGTGCATCGGGGAAGCGGACGTAGTCCCACTGAATCTCCGGGAAACCCATTTCGGCGACCTCGCGCGCGAGATCGACGTGATACTCCCAGACGGCCTTGTTGAACGGATTGAGCCAGACCACCCCGTTGTTGTCCGTCCACACGCCGCCGGCCGTGTCCTGCACCGCCAACTCGGGGTGAGCCGCCGCGAGTACGGGGTCCTTGACGATGACGATTCGGGCCACGGGGTAGATGCCCGCCGCCTCGAGCTCTCCGAGGAGCCACGACATGCTGGGAATGCGGATGTCGCCGGTCGCTCCCGTCTCCTTGGCGAGCGGCACCTCGCTGGGGTGGCTCACGTAGCCGCTGGCATCCTTTATGTCGATCACGAAGGTGTTGACCTCGGTGCGCCGCGCCAGATCGATCAGGGCGGCCATGCGCCGCCTGGAGCCCGCGGACCACGAGTTCACGTAGAGGCCGCGAATGTGGTCGGGCCGGGTGAAGAAGAAGAATGTGCGCTTGGGCGGTGTGGTATCGGGCCCGCTGTCGAGAGATGCCGTGGCGACCGCAGTCGGGTCGCCGGTGGCTGCCGGCCCGTTGCCGGTACCGACGGAGGAAGTGTCGGCTTCCGGGCTGGCCTCCGAATCGGCGGCGATATCGACCGCCTCCTCGGGCGCCGGCGCGTCAACAGCTGCGCTGCCCTCCGGCATTCCGTCGGCGCTGCCGCATGCCGCGACCAGGAATGCAACCACGAGCGAGGGAACCGCCACCCTGAGCCCCACCGCCATTTGTTTCATGAACCAATATAGCCGGAATGCCGGGGGAGCGGGTGCCCGGAGTCCCCCGGGGCAGTGGCTCCTTGGGGACAGGCTGTTCGCCAGCTATCTTTTCCCGGCTGGCCGCGGCCAGCGACCCTGGGGCCATAGCTCAGCTGGGAGAGCGCTGGCTTTGCAAGCCAGAGGTCACCGGTTCGATCCCGGTTGGCTCCACTTCGCCCAAGGGCCTGTCATCTGCCGGAGACCTCTCCCATGACCCGTATCCCGCGCAGTATCGGTTTCCTCGTGTTCGGCGCCCTGGCCGCCGGATGCACCGACCCCACTGATGCCCCCGACGACGGTCGCGTCTCCGAATTCGGCCGGTACGAGGGCTATTCCGAACCGATCTACGACAGCTGGGTCAACACCTCGCGGTACGTGGAGATGCGGGACGGAGTCAGGCTGGCCGTCGACGTCACCTTGCCCGCGATTGGCGGCGACGGCGCGCAAGGTCCGTTTCCGGTCGTGTGGACGCACTCCCGCTACCACCGGAATCCGGGCGAGCTGGTGCGGTTCTTCACCCCGGAAGGGGTCGAGGTGCCCGAGGTCAACTCGATGGTCGACGCGAGCGAGGATCTCCAGCTTTTGGTGCGGCACGGCTACGTGGTGGCGGCCGTGCAGGTGCGCGGCGGCGGCGCGTCCTTCGGCACCTATCAGGGCCTGTTCTCCGAAGCCGAGACCGACGATGCGCGCGAGATGATCGAGTGGTTCGCCACCCAGCCGTGGAGCGACGGCAACGTGGGGATGTACGGAGGCTCCTATCTGGGCATGACCCAGTACATGGCGGCTTCCGAGATGCACCCCGCGCTCAAGGCCATCTTCCCGAACGTGGCCGGGCTCGACATGTACGACCAGCTGCACCCCGGGGGCGTCTACCGCAAGGACATGATCGACCACTGGGGCAGCCTGACCCGCAACCTGGACATCAACTGGGCCGCGCCACCGGTCGACGAAGACACCGACGGGTCGCTGCTGAATGCCGCCATCGCCGAGCACGAGGACAACTGGGATGTTGCGGTCGAGTACGAGGCCGGGCGATTCCGCGACCATGACATCCCGACGCTGACCTGGACCCAGCACGGGGTCTCGGGCGTGCTCGACGAGGTGAAGGAGGCCGGGGTGCCCGCGTACCACTGGAACGGCTGGTACGACATCTTCGTCCTCGATGCCGTGCTCTTCTGGGCGAACTACGAAGGACCGCAGAAGCTGGGCATCGGCGCCTGGTCACACGCGGGCATGCCCGACAGCCTGCTGATGGCCGAGAGCGCGCAACTCACGGCGGTGGAGCAGCTCCGGTGGTTCGACTACTGGCTGAAGGGCATCGACAACGGAATCATGGACGAGCCGCCGATCCACTACGCCGTCATGAACGACCCCGGCGAGTGGAGTTGGACGTCGGCAGACGAGTGGCCGGTGCCCGAGGCGGCGGAAGCCGTCTGGTACATGGCCGGCGGACCATCGGGGAGCGTCGAGTCGGTCAACGACGGGGTGCTGGCTCCCGACGCACCTGCCGGTGACGGCGAGGCGGACAGCTATACCGTGGACCTGACGACCACCACCGGGACGAACACCAGGTGGGACAACGCCGTTGGGGGCGCCCCGTTGATGATCTACCCCGATCTGGCCCCCAACGACGCCAGGTCGCTCACTTACACCACCCCGCCGCTGGACGCCGATGTGAACGTCACCGGTCACCCCGTGGTGACGCTGTGGCTGTCTTCATCCACGAACGACGCCGACGTGATCGTGCTGCTCCAGGAGGTCGACGCCGCCGGGGTCTCCCACTACATCTCCGAAGGCGTGCTGAGGGCTTCGCACCGCGAGCTCGCCGAGGCACCCTGGGACAATCTCGGGCTGCCTTTCCAGCGCAGCTTCGCCGAGGATGTCGAGCCCCTGCCCGATGGAGCGCCTGGCGAGCTGGTCATGGACCTTCTCCCCACGGCCAACATCTTCAACGCGGGCCACCGCATCCGCGTGACGATCATGGGCGCCGACGCCGACAACATCGAGCTGCCCGCGACCGCGCCGACCGTCCAGGTGCACCGGACGGCGGCACATCCGTCGAGGATTGTCCTGCCCGTGGTGCGCTGAGGCGCCGTGGTGCGAGACCCTGCCGGCTAGAACCGGTACGTGTAGTTCGCCTTGATCGCGCTGCCCCGCGACAGGGTGATCAGGTCGCGGTCGCTGAGGATGTCCAGGCCGAGGTTCCGCCAGTTGTGAGTGTAGACCAGGAACACGTCGTTGCCCGGCCGAACGATCCAGCGAAGCCGTGCGAACAGACCCACGATGTTGCTGTCGTTGTCGTAGCGGATCTGGTTGGTGACGCTGACCCACCGGTTGGCGTTCCACTGCCCCTCGAGTTCGTAGACGTCGGCCGTGAAGTCGCCCCGAGGCAACGACACCGCATTGTGTTCGAAGTTGGTGGAGATGCTGACGCCGGGATTCGGCCTGAACGAAGCTCGGGCGTTCATGCGCGTCCGGTTTCCGTCCCAGAACCCGCCGCGGTTCACTCCGCCGAACATCGACACCCGGCGATGACCTGCCGTGCGCGCCTGCAAGCCCCATTCCCATGTCGTGTAATCGCCCGGGAGAATGTCGATCCCGTCACTCACCTCGTAACCGTAGTCCAGGAATTCGCGGACGCGGGTCGCTTCGATCTCGATGTTGTCTCCGCTCTCGAAGTCGATCCCGAAGAGGTCGAACTGCCATTCGCGCTCTTCGAGCACGCCTGTATCGAGGTTGGTCAGGTTCCGAAACTGCACGGCGAAGTCGAACTGCCGGATCCAGTCGATGCTCGCGGGCCTGGGAGCCCAGCCGATGCGGGGCTCTACACGCCGGAAGCCGTTGCGGGGCACGAAGCCCAGGGAGGGACTGTAGTCGTCGCCGAACTCGCGGTACGAGATGTGGGCCGTCCAGACGTCGTTCGGGAAGTTCAGGCGCAGGCCGCGGGCGGTGAGGTCGTTGAGCGACCGGTCGACCGTGGGATCGGGGTTGGAGTTCCAGACGAAGAAGGCCTCCATCTCGAGGCGCTTGTCGCCAAAGAAGTGCCGTGTGTTGAGCTGGGCGTCGATGCCGACCGTGTGCCCGTCGGCCGCAACAAGGCCCTCGTTGCCGGGTGCCGCGGCCCTGCGCGTGTAGATCGCTCCGATCGTCGACTGCTCGAAGATCGAGCGCTTCATGCGCGCGACGGTGAACGTCTCCCTCGGGATGCTGACGTCCGCCAGGCTGCCCTCGTCGAAGAAGGAGTGGGCCGCGGTGCCGATCTGGTAGAAACCGAGTTCGTACTTCCCCGCCTGGCCCGTCAGTCGCGTGCCGTACTGGATCGGGACCTGCTGGCCCGATCTGAGTCCGATCCGGCGCGAGAAGAACGGCGTGGGGCCGCTGCGCGGAGCAAAGCTGAAGACCCCCGATCCCTCGAGAAAGAAATCCCGGCGTTCGCGAAAACGCTGGGGAAACCGCGTCAGGTTTACGCGCCGTTCGTCGCTCTCGACCTCCGCGAAGTCCGTGTTGATGCTGGCCGACGCGCGCAGACTGGACGTCAGGCTGTAGTTGACGTCGAGGCTGACGTCGCTCGGGAAGGTGGTCGGGTCGGTGTTGCCCGGGACGTTCTTCCAGGTCGTGACCGCCGACGGTCTGGCCTCCAGCCCGAGCCCTTGTGAAAGGTTTCTCAAGCCCGTCAGGCGCCCGGCGTTCACCGGTCGAAAGAGTCCTTCGTTGCGCCGGTAGCCGCGCCACAGAATCTCTTCGTTCCGGTGACGGATCGTGCGCTGGAAGTTGATCCCCCAGCTGTCCAGGTCGGGATTGAAGTTGAGGGTCCTGAACGGGATGCGGATCTCGGCCGACCAGCCGTCGTCCCGCTCCGCCGTCCGGGCCTCCCAAATGCCGTCCCAGGCCTTGCCGGACC
>VYAQ01000298.1:3579-4809 GCA_009844885.1 Gemmatimonadota bacterium | reverse complement strand
GGGGCCGGGGACCGTAGGGGGGGTCAACAGTCCATGTGCGCAGCTGCCGGTTGCCGCTCCGAGCCGGCCGCCGTCAGGCGGTCGGGATCCGGTCCCCGGACGCGAACGCCGCGCCGGCGGTCGGCCCGGATCTCGTCGGCCGTTTCGCGGCGGGCGACCGTGATAGCGCGGCGGCGCGCGTCCTGGTCGGCCAGCTTCCGGGCCTCGGCGTCGACGGCGACCTCGGCCAGGTGCGGCAGCGCGATCACGCGCAGGGCCGCCCGAACGTCGCCGGCGGCGACGGCCTTAGCGACCACGCGCAGGGCCTCGGCCAGCAGCGCCGAGGATGACTCCGCGCGGGCCTCGGCCGCAGCGACCAGGCCGGCGCGCAAGGCCGCACGGAACGCCGGCAGCTTGCGCCAGCGCCGGACGGTTCGGGGCCGGACGCCGACCTCGGCGGCGACCGCCGTATCCGGCTGGCCAGTCAGCATCAGGTCGACAGCGCGCCGCTGCCGCGGCGGCAGCCGGTCAGGCTCAGGCGGCCGGACATTCCCGGACATTCCCGGATCCTACGGCGGCCGCCGATCGCGGCGACCGGGGCCGGCGATCGCCTCGCGGAACTCCACGCGGCCCGCGCCCGGATCGCCGGCGACGGCCTCGAAGCGAACGCGCGGCAGGGGCGGATCGCCCCGTTCGCGCCATTCGTCCAGGTCGACGGTTTCGCCGGCCATGATCGGCAGCGCCGCCAGCCAGGCGCGGAAGTCGCGCTGCACGTCCGCGGCCGGGATCGAACAGTGCGCGGTCGGTTGCCAGGTCCAGCCGGTCAGGCGGCGATCGTGGCCATGCCGGGGGTCGACCGGCTCGGCGGTCAACCTCATGGTGCCGGCCAGAGTCGCGTCGCCGTAACCGCCGGCATAGGCGCAAATGTCGCCATCGTCGGCCTCGATCCAGTCGATCAGCAAGGGGGCCAGCCTACCGGGCCGCCGACCGCGACCAGGACGGCCCCGCAGGGCCGGCCGGGGCGCGCTCCGGATCCGGGGTCCGGCCCGCGCTTCGCGCGCGAGATCCCCCCCGCGCTTCGCGCGCGAGATCCCCCCCGCGCTGGCGGCGCGGGGGGCTAGGGGGGTCTGGATCCTCTACTGGATCTCTCTTGGGTGACGGGGTCGATCGTTGCGGCAGAAGGGCTTCCGGCCGTTCCACGTGACACCTTTCCGCAGACCACGTGACACCTTTCCGCAGACCACGTGACAC
>VYAQ01000298.1:0-3569 GCA_009844885.1 Gemmatimonadota bacterium | reverse complement strand
CCACGTGACACCTTTCCGCAGACCACGTGACACCTTTCCGCAGACCACGTGACACCTTTCCGCAGACCACGTGACACCTTTCCGCGCTTTCCGGTTCGGGGGGGGGCCGGGCGTCAGTCGCCGCGGCCGGGCAGCAGCCGACGCGCCGCGACGAACTGGAACGCGCCCGGCTCGCGGGCCTCGTTCTTCCGGGTCGCCTCGACGAACCGGGCCGACGCGCGGACGATCAGCGCGGCCTCGCCGCTGCCGCTGCGCTTCACTCGCCGGACAAGCTCCACGGCGTCGCCGGCCGCGGCCTCGCCGCCGCTCCGCGGTACCTGGTAGCCGTTCTTGACCAGGTGAGCGAAGACGCGGTGCCAGGTCTGCCGATCGTTCCCGCTCAGGCGGCCGTCGCCGTTTTCCGGCTCGCGGCCGGCCAGGCGCAGGACCTCGCGGGCGGGGATCTGGACCTCCGGGCCGGGGCCGGTCCGGCCGCTCGCCGGCAGCAGTAGCTCCGCGGTCCGCTGGCGCTGCCGGGGCGGCGACCAGGCTAGGGCGGACTCGATGCCGTCCAGGGCGCGGCGGGCGAACGTCGCGCCGCCGTGCGCACTGCGCAGGCCCGGCCGGAACAGGCCCGCGGTCAGTCTCCAGGCGGCCGGGCCTTCGCCGCGGGTCCAAGCGGGCGGGCCGACCGCGTAGCGCTCGCCGCGCATGTCCAGGGGCGAGACCTCGGCCAGCGGGATCCAGGCGCGGGAGGCCGGATCGACGGTCAGCAGCAGGCCGCGGAGGATCGCCAGGGCCTCGCGGGCGCGCGGCAGGTCGGTACGGGCGTCCAGGCGGCCCCGCTTGCCGGTCAGCAGCCGGGCGAACTCGGCCACGTCGGCGGTCATCGGCCGGACCAGGGCGAAGCAGAATCGGGCCAGGTGCAGAACGTCCGCGCGGGTCGCCGGGTGCTCGATCCCGTCAGCGGCGTACAGCAGCGGATCGAAGGGGATCCGGCCGTCCGGCATGGTCAGGGTCCGGGGGCCAGGCAGCAGCGAGGCTTGCTCGGCTCGCCGCGGGCGATACAGGCGGCGGGGCCGCAGGTCGCGCGACGCAACCGGAACGCCGTCGACGGCGACGGCCGCAACCTCGATCGCTGGCAGCAGGGCCGTATCGAGGGCCGGCTGCCGGGTCAGCTTGCCGGCGACCGTCGCCAGCATGGCGCGGTCCGGCGGGCGGGCCAGACGATCCACGGCGGGGACCAGGACGCCGAGCTCGCGGGCGCGGTCGATCATGTTGCGGTCGCCGTCCTCCAGCCAGCGCAACGCGCCGGGCGGTAGGTCTTTGCGGTCGCCGCCGGTCGCCAGCGCGACCACGCGCAACAGCTTGAACGCTTCGGCCTGGTCGTCGCCGGCGCGGGCCGCCAGCCGGTCAATGTCGGCGCGGATCGCGTCGGCGACCTCGCGGGGGCGCTCGGCCGCGATCAGGTCGGCCCGCTGTTCCGCGGACTGTTCCGGGGCCTCAGAACGGGGCGCAGGCTGGCGAGGCTGGCCAGAGCCGGCCGCGGCGTCGCCGGCGCGACCTCTGGACCGTCGCCGGCGCTTGCGGCGCTTCCTGGGCCGCTCAGGGGCCGGATTCTTCGCCGGGGGGGTAGGGGGAATCGGGCGATCGTCCGGGCGCTCGATCACCTCGGCCTCGATCCCGGCCTCGGCCAGGACCTCGCGGGCCGCGGCCGCCAGCCGGGCCGGCGCGCGGATCGCGCCGCCGTCGATCGCGGCGACCAGGGACCGGCGCAGGTCCGGCAGCGCGATCGCGTCCGGGATCGCCTCGATCGCGTTCCGCAGCACGGCCGCGGCCTCGGCGTCGCCGGCGATCTCGGCCAGCGTTCCGAAGTCGGAAGGGGGATCCGGCTTCATGCCTGAGCCTCCGGGGCCGTCTCGAGATCCGGATCGCCGCGAACAGGGGCCGGATTCGGGCCGGGAATGTGTGTCACTTCGAAACCCCCTCCCCGCTCGCGCGCTCCCCGGAATCCGATGAGTGCTCATCGGCCTCCTGCCGCGGCTGGACTCTGCGCCGGCTGCCGCTCACGATCCGCTCCGCAGCGCGCGTAGCTTCCGGGCCTCGGCCATGCTCGCCTGGGCCTGGTCGACGGCCGCGGCCGCGCCGGCGTCCAGGGCCTCGATCAGGGCCTCGAACAGGTCGCGGCCGCAGTCCGGGCAGGGGCACGGGGGCGGCGACTCGCCGGCCTCGATCGCGGCGGTCAGCTTCGCGGCCGCGTCGCCGATCCTCGCGCGCTCCGGGGGCGTCAGGGGCCGGGCCTCGGCGCTCACTGGCGCAGGGCCTCGGCCGCGGCGTACAGCAGCGCCGGCAGCCGGTCGACCAGCGGAACAGCGACCAGGACCGTTAGCAGGATCAGGGACGCGACCGCGAGGGCGACGGCTCGGCCGCCGCGGGTCCGGGCGCGGGCCGCGCCGACGATCAGCGCGACCAGGACCGCGACCAGGACGCCGAGGGCGGCGACGGTCCGCAGGTAGTCGGCCATGTAGTCGCCGTCCAGGCGCAGGGCGCGGAACAGGGCGGCCAGGATCAGCAGCAGGACCAGGCCCGCGACGATCAGCAGCGCGCGGCGCGGCTTCGCTTCGCTCACGGCAGCAGGCCGACGTCGCCGGACCGCTCGCGTACGCGGCGGTAGCGGCGCTCGGCCGCGGCCAGCTTGCGCCGGCCTTCGGCGTCGTCAATGTCCGTCGCCAGGTCGGCGGCGTCCAGGGCCTCGCCGGCGCGGCCGTACAGCGCCGCGCGCTCGGCCGGCGTCAGCAGGCCCCGCTCGATCCGGCCGAGGGCGATCGCGGCCGATCGCAGGCTCACGCCGGCCTCGATCGGGCGACGAGCTCGGCCCCGCAGTCCAGGCAGCGGACCAGGTGCGCCGGGGCCGGCAGGATCGACAGTTGAACGGCCAGCGGTCCGGCGCAGTCCGGGCAGGCCGTCGCGCCGGTCGCGTCGCGGCGCTCAGGGGCCGTCTCAGGCTGGCCAGGGGGCGCGGAGGCCGCGATCGCGCGGTCCACCGCGGTCCGGGGCCTGGCCTGGTCGGATCGGGCGCTCACGGGTCGCGCTCCCGCAGCGACTCGCGCAGCAGCCGGCTCGCGCTCATGTTCGCCTGGGCCTGGTCGACGGCCGCGGCCGCGCCGGCGTCCAGGGTCTGGACCAGGACCTCGAACAAGTCGCCGCCGCACTCCGGGCAGGGACAGGGCGGCAGCGGCTCGCCGTTCTCGATCGCGGCCGCCGCCAGCCTCGCGGCGGCGGCCCACCTCGCGCGATCTTCGGCAGTCCAGGTCCGGGCCTGGTCGCTCACGGGATCAACCGCAGCAAGGCGACCACTGCGCCGACGATCACGCCGGTCTGAATCAGCAGGACGCGGTACAGGCGGGTTTCCAGTCGGGCCAGGTCCTCGCGGGTGGCCACGCGGTCCAGCACGTCGCCGGCGGCGTCCTCGATCGCGCGCGCGGTCGCGTCGGCCTGGCGGTCCGGGACTCCGGCCTCGGTCAGCGTCCGGGCCGTGCGGAGCGTGTCGGTCGCGCTCATCGGCCGGTCCGCTGCCGGCGCTCGCGGCG